>JAYUPP010000212.1:0-3748 GCA_043760045.1 Betaproteobacteria bacterium | reverse complement strand
TGGCCAGCGCCAGCGCGTTGGGGCCGATGAGCACACCCACCACCAGGTAACCCAGCATCGGCGGCAGCTTCAGTGACCGGCACACCACCACGCCGAGCACTGCGGCCACCAAGTACAGCAGAACGAGTTCGAGGGTTGAGGCCAAGGCGGGGGTGGTGCCTAAAATGGCTTGATCCTATGCGACGCAATTGCCGTGCCGGCTGACCCCCAAGCGCCCCCTTTTGACGCCGCGCGTGCGCTGCAGCTGGCCGCACGAACCTTCGAGATTGAAGCGCGGGCGCTGCTGGGTTTGGCCGCGCGCCAGGGTGACGGTTTTGTGCGTGCGGCGCAGGCGATGCTGAACTGTCAGGGCCGCGTGGTGGTGATGGGCATGGGCAAAAGTGGCCATGTCGGCCGCAAGATTGCGGCCACGCTGGCGTCCACCGGCACACCGGCTTTTTTTGTGCATCCCGGTGAAGCCAGCCACGGCGACCTGGGCATGGTGAAAGCCGGCGACGTGGTGCTGGCCATCAGCAACAGCGGCGAAAGTGACGAACTGGCCGCCATCCTGCAGCCATTGCGGCGCATGGGCATTACCTTGGTGGCCATCACCGCACATCCGCAGTCCACGCTGGCACAAGGCGCCAACATGGTGCTGAGCTGCGCGGTCGACGAAGAAGCCTGCCCGCTGAACCTGGCGCCCACCGCCAGCACCACGGCGCAGATGGCGCTGGGCGACGCGCTGGCGGTGGCGCTGCTGGACGCACGCGGTTTCCGCGCGGCCGACTTTGCCCGCTCACACCCCGGCGGCAGCCTGGGCCGGCGTTTGCTGCTGCATGTGCGCGACCTGATGCGCAGCGGCGACGCATTGCCGGTGGTGGCGCCCGGCGCCCACCTGCATGCGCTGCTGCGCGAGATGACCGGCAAGGGCCTCGGCTTCGCAGCCGTGGTGGGCGCCGACGGCCGCCCACTGGGCATCTTCACCGACGGCGATTTGCGCCGCCTGATTGAACGCGGCGCCGACCTGGAAGGCCTGACGGCGCAGCAAGTGATGCACAAGAGCCCGCGCCTCGTGAGCGCCGACGCGCTGGCGGTGTCGGCGGCCGAGGTGATGGAGCAGCACCGCGTGACCAGTGTGCTGGTGGTTGACGACACTGGCTTGCTGGTGGGTGCGCTCAACTCCAACGACCTGATGCGTGCCAAGGTGATTTAACAAACGCGCCACCGATGAACCCCGCTTTGCGTTTTCTACCCAACCTGCTGCTGCGTGCACAAGGTGCCGGCCTGGGCATGAAAGCAGCCATTTTTGATGTCGATGGTGTGCTCACCGATGGCCGGCTGTACATCGGCGATGACGGCGAAACGGTGAAGGCTTTTCACGCCCTCGACGGCCATGGCCTGAAGCTGCTGAAAGCCGCTGGCATCGAGCCGCTGGTGATCACCGGGCGAGACTCCAAAGCCGTGCGCCGGCGCATGCAAGACCTGGGTTTGCAGCATGCGGTTTACGGTGTGCACAACAAGCTGGCCGCAGCAGAAGTCTTGTTGAACGAGTTGGGCCTGGCATGGCCCGAGGTGGCGGCCATCGGCGACGACTGGCCCGACCTGCCGCTGCTGACCCGTGCCGGCCTGGCCTGCGCGCCGCCCAACGCCCATGTGGAGGTGCGGGCCGTCGCCCATCACGTCACCAGCGCCGCCGGTGGCCACGGTGCGGCGCGTGAGTTCTGCGACCTCTTGCTGGTGGCATCTGGCCGCTACGCGCGCCTGTTGCGCGAGCAGGTGCACACGCTGGACGGCGCGTGATGGGCAGCTTGTTGTCGATGGCATTCGCTTGAGCGTCGAACTGCACCTGCCCGACCTGCCGGAGGTGCCGCTGTCGCTGGGTGCGCCAGCGACGGCCCCCGGGCCGCGCCATGGGCTGCCCTGGTTTTTGCGGCTGCGCGAAAGTTTGTCGGCCTACCTGCCTTTGCTGCTCATGGCTTTGCTGGCCTTGGCCACCTGGTGGCTGGTCAAGAACTCGCCCCAGCCCCCGGCTGCGGCGGCAGCCAAGGCCGTGTCAACGGAACCCGATGCAGTGATGAGCCGCTTCACGCTGGAACGGTTTGACGCCGCCGGCCAGCTGAAGCTGCGCATCGTGGGCGCCGAGCTGCGGCACTTTCCCGACACCGACCGCGTGGAAATCGAGCAGGCGCGCATCGTGGCCTATGCGCCCGATGGCCGCATCACGCGGGCACAGGCGGCGCGTGTGCGCGGCCAGGCCGACGGCAGCGAACTGCAGCTGGACGGTGGCGCCGAAGTCGTCAGCACCGATGCTCAGGGTGCGCCGCTGGTGATACGCAGCGAAACGCTGTTGGCTTATTTGCTGCTCGACCGCGTGCAGGCGCCCAAGCCGGTGCTGGTGCAGCACGGCGGCGCAGAACTGCGCGCCAGCGGTCTGCTGTATGACCATGCGCGCAAAAAGCTCGACTTGAGCGGCGCCGTCAAAGCGGTGCTGCAACCGCGTGTGTTGGCTGTGTCACCCGCACCATGAGCGCGCCCTTGCTGTTCATCACCGGCGCTTCCAGCGGCATCGGCCAGGCACTGGCGGCGCGTTACGCCCGTGCCGGCTGGCGGCTGGCCTTGGTGGCGCGCCGCACCATAGAGTTGCAGAGCTGGGTGGATGCGCAAGGGCTGGCCCCTTCAGCCCAGGTTTACGGCGCTGATGTGGCTGACATCGAAAGCATCGTCGCGGCGGGCCGGGCCTGCATGGCCAACCAGGGCCTGCCCGATGTCGTGATCGCCTGCGCTGGCATCAGCGTGGGCATTGACAGCGCCGAGCGCGGCGACCTGGAGGCGATGCGCGAAACCTTCGCCATCAACAACACCGGGCTGGCGGCGACCTTTCAGCCATTCCTGCGCGCCATGCGACAGCGCGGCAGCGGCACGCTCGTGGGGGTGGCCAGTGTGGCGGCCATCCGCGGCCTGCCCGGCCATGGCGCTTACTGCGCCAGCAAGGCGGCGGTGGTGGCTTATTGCGAAAGCCTGCGCGTGGAATGCCGGCGCCAGAACGTGCGCGTGGTCACTTTGTTGCCGGGCTACATCAACACCCCACTGACCGCAAAAAACCCTTATTCGATGCCGTTTCTGATGCCAGCCGACGCATTTGCCGAACGCGCCTGCCGCGCCATTTCGGCCGGCCGCAGTTACTGCGTCATACCCTGGCAGATGGGTGTGTTAGCAAAGCTTTTGCGGCTGCTGCCTAACGCCGTTTATGACCGCCTGATAGCGCGACGCGGCCACAAACCGCGCCGCGTTTGAGGGCGCAGATTGAACTGAAGTCCAAGAACTTCAGCAACGAAAAAGGCGCCCGGGGGCGCCTTGTTTTTTGGCTTGAAGCGTAAACCGCTGGTTCAGTAACCACCGCGGTTGCCACCGCCACCGCCGCCGCCGCTGCCCGACCCACCGCCGGCGCGTTGGCCACTTGCCGCTGTACCGCCAGGCCGTTTGCTAGAAACACTGGCGTTGCGAGTCCCCTGTGCGGGCTTGTTACTCGAGTTGCTGGATTGAACTTTGCCGGCGTTGCCGCCGTTTTTGACTGAGCCTGGATGCGTGGACTTGGAATCCGACCCAGGCTTGTTGTTGGACGGCTTGTTCCTGCGTGCGGCCGAGCTGTCGGACGGCGAACTGCCGGTTGGTTTGCGTTGGTTATCGTTACCGAACTTTCGATCGTGCGACTCGGATGACGGTTGGTGTTCCTTTTTTACAGCTGCTTTTTCGCGCGGTCCCACCTGAC
>JAYUPP010000211.1:0-9882 GCA_043760045.1 Betaproteobacteria bacterium | reverse complement strand
AAATGCTCGCCATAGCCGGGCTATGGCTGTGCTTTGCGCCTGGATTGGGCACGTTTTGACGCGCCTCTCGGGCACGCTCGAAAAACTCTCAACCTCTGCGCCCGGTCGCAGGCCCGCGCCTGGGCACCGGTCGGCGCGGCATCGGCCCACATGCCTTCGGGCACCAGGCCCCGCGCCACGGTGCCGCGGCCCGAGAGCATCAGGTCGATGCAGGCGCGCGCGGCCACCTGATGCGCCAGCGCATGGCGCAGGGCCACATGGTTGGCAAACAGCGGGTCGCGCAGGTTCAGCACCAGGTGTGGCCACCGCCAGTGCCGACGTCATTTGGTAGCGGTACTTGTCAGCAAACTCGGGCTGCAAACTCGGGCTGCAAACGCATCTGGCCGTCAACGCTGCGGTCCACCAAGCGTGTCATGCCGGCCCGGTCCAGCACGTGCAGGTCCAGTTCACCCCGCAAGAATTTCAGCACGGCGGGCTGGGCCTCTTCGATCAAGGGCATCTCCACCCTGTCCACCAGCGGCAGCTGCCGGCCTGCCGCCTTCAGCAGACCAGCGGCTTTGTCTGCGGGTTCGCCCGTGCTGGGGTAGCGGCCGTGGTAGCGGCCGTGGCAACGCGGATATTGGGTGAAGCGCGAAACCCCTTTGCGGTTTGCCCGGCCCAGCATGAAAGGCCCGGTGCCCACCGGCTGGACGCCAAAGTCGTCGCCGTGGGCGAGCACGGCTTCTGGCGGCACGATGGACAACACGGTGCGCGCCAGCATGGCCAGCAACTGCGGGTTGGGCTTTTCCAGCGTGGTGGTGAAGGTGTAGCGGCCCGTGCGCTTGAAGCCGGCGATGTCAGGCCTGCTGACGCCTGCAGTGGTTTGTTGGCTGGCCTCGCGCCAGGCCCGCAGGCCCACGCAGCCCAGATTAAAGGCCTCCCAACTTTGGGTGTTGATGTTGGCGTTGGCAAACCGCTTCAGCGAGTACAGCACATCGTCCGTGTGGAGTTCACGCCCCTTGGCCACCTGGAAAGCAAGGGTCGTCACGGCAGCGCACGCCAGTGCGCAAAGTGAAGCGATCGCTCAGTTTGTCAGGGGACACTTCCGGCATGCGCTCCAGCAAGTCGGGGGCAATGATGGAGGGGCGATCCAGGTAGGAATGGCTCAGCCAGCGACTGTAGACACGTTCAACCAAGCCGCCAGACACATCGTCGAATTGCTTGTGCGCATCAAGCGACACAAAAGGGGCGCTAAGTTTCATGATGCGGGGCAGCGCCGCGGGTCATGGAACACGTCCACATTAAGCACCACCGTCACCACTTTTTCGGCCTGCGCCAGCGCTGGCGCGCCAGCCGCCAGGCCGATGGCGGCGCTGGCCACGGCAGCCGACAAAACCACCGCCGAGAAGCGCGCAAACGGCAAGCGCATCATGATCTTCCTGGGTGCAAAGCGGGGCGTTCAGTCAGCACCACACGCACCGGCGGACGACGGCTGTAGATCTACCTGTCCAAGTGTGCTGACTTCACGGGTGGGTGGCAAGCACCCCTCCTCTCCGCTGAACCCTGGCGCCACCTGCATGCGGGACGACGTGTTTCGCTCATGGTGTTAGCGCCGCGTCCACCTCTATCTCCACCCAGTACCCGTCCCCCACCAGCGCCCCCACCCGCAGCAGCGTGTGATCTTCTTCAGCCAGCGTGAAGCTGAAAACCTTGGCGTTGTCAGCGCGGTGTTCACGTTGCAGCAAACGCGCGCCCACGATCACCGCCGCCACCGCAAGCGGCTGCCGCACCCAGCCAGCGTTCGCTGAAAGAACCCCAACCCGGCGTGCCATAACACAGCAGTTTCACGCCACGTTGCAGGCACAGCGCCTGCATGTCTTCGGTGGCGCGGCGGTTTTGTTTTAGCCACGAGCAGCACACCTGGTTGCTGGCAATCGGCAGGCCTTCAGCCAGCAGTACACGCCAGTGTGCGGTGTTGAAGTGGGTCAGGCCGACGTGGCCGAACAGCCCTTCCTCGCGCAGCCGCGCCAGTTCATGCAGCGCGCCCAGCCAGCCCGGGTGTTCAAAAGTCCACCCGTGAAACTGCGGCAGGTCGATGCGGTTTGTGCGCATGCGTGTGCGCGAGCGCTCAACGCCCGCGCGCACCACCTCGGGTGTCGTGGGCCCGGCGGTGTGCAGCTTTTGGTGAATGCGTGGTTTGCTGGGCGAACGGCTGGCGATGACGGCACAAGCGCAGCGGCGGTGATCTGAAACGCCATACACAAACGGCGTTAGCCAGGCCAATGTGTTGTCAGGCTGCTGCACATGGTGGCCGCAGCGGCCGCATCGCGACATGCACAGCCGTGAAAGCCCGTGAACGCGGCGATGATGCGCGGTTGTCTCAACCACCAGGACCCTCATGGCCACCCGTAAATCGACCTCCAAGCCTTCTGAATTCGCACAAGCCACAGCACACCTGGGCACCGCTGCGAAAGAAGTGCGCACCGCTGTTTCGCACAAATTCGTGGCCGTGGGCGAAGCCATGGCGGCCCGCCTGGACCAGGTGAAAAAGGGTGCCGTGAAACAGCGCGACGACGCGCAGCGCAGCATCAGCGGCCTCGTCAAAGCAGCCGAAGCGCAATTGAAGAAGGCCGAGTCGCAACTGGCCAAAGCCGGTGCTTCAGCGCGCAAATCTGTGCTGGCGGCCGAGAAAAAACTGCAAGCCACACAACGCAGCGCCAGCAAAGAACTGGCCAGCCTGCAACTCAGCGCTGAACGCAAAGCCGCAGCGCTGAAAAAGGCGATTGAAAAGGAGGCCAGCGCGATGAAAAAGGCCGCCATGGCCAAGCTGAAGCAGACGCCTGTGAAAGCGGCTGCGAAGAAGCCGGCAGCTAAACAAGCGGCACCGCTGACGGTGGCGGCGAAGAAAGCTGTGAGGGCCAAACCCGCTGCTAAAGCCGCCGCGAAGGCGCCCGCAAAGAAGGCTGGCAAGTAAGCGCTTGGTCTTGCTCCCCTCTGCCTGAAAGGGAGCGGGGGCCGCTCAGTCCACTTTCGCGCCTGAGGCTTTCACCACGCCGGCCCACTTCTTCGCTTCGGCTTCGATGAAGCGTGTGAACTCGGCCGGCGTGTTGCCGCTGGGTATCGCGCCCTGCGCCAGCAGGCGCTCTTTCATCGCTGGCGTGGCCAGCGCCTTGGCCGTTTCCTGCTGCACCCGCGCCACGATGTCGGCTGGTGTGCCGGCGGGCGCCAGCAGGCCAAACCAGGAACTGGCGTCATAACCCTTCAGTGATGGGCCACCGGCCTGTTCCACCGTGGGCAGCTCGGGCAGCGCGCCCGAACGCGCCGCACTCGTCACGGCCAAGGCTTTCAAGCGCCCGCTTTTGATGTGCGGCAGCGCGCTGGGCAGGTTGTCGAACATCACGTCCACGTTGCCGGCCATCAGGTCGATCAGCGCCGGGCCACTGCCCCGGTAGGGCAGGTGAACCATGAAGGTGCCGGTCATCGTCTTGAACAGCTCGCCGGCCAGGTGGATGCTGGTGCCGTTGCCCGAACTGGCCATGTTCAGCTTGCCGGGGTTGGCCTTCAGCGCCTTGATGAAACTTTGCACATCCGTCACGCCCAGGCGCTGCGCGGTGCCGGGGTTCATCACCAGCACATTCGGCACACCGGCCACCAGCGTGACGGGTGCGAAATCTTTCACCGCGTCATACGGCATCTTGGGGTAAAGGCTTGGGTTGATGGCGTGGGTGCCCACCGTGCCCATCAGCAGCGTGTAGCCGTCACCCGCGGCTTTGGCCACTTCTGCACTGCCGGTGTTGCCACCCGCGCCGGGTTTGTTGTCCACCACAAAAGGCTGGCCAAACACACGCTGAAACTCGGGCGCCAGAGCACGCGCCAGGATGTCGGTGGTGCCGCTGGCGGCAAAGGGCACCACGATGCGCACCGGCTTGGTGGGCCAGGCGCTCTGCGCTGCAGCTTGCAAATGCGCCAGCGCCGGAAACAACGAGGCGCTGGCGATGAAATGGCGGCGGTTCAGGGTCATGGTGTGGGGGGGTGTTGCAAGGTAGACGAGCAGTGTGCCGGGCTGTGTGGCCGGCGCCAGAAGGGGCATCCCTAGCCCGGAGAAGTCATCCGTGCATCGCCAGCGGGAACGCGGCTGCCAGTTCCTGCGTGTACTCGGGCACCGGCCCGGCGTGCACGGCTTGCAGCGCCAGCCGTTCCACGTTGCCGAAGTAAACACTGGCGGTGATGATGTCGCTGCTTTCGCTGCTTTCGCTGCTTTCACGCGGCCGCACCGCAATGGTCACGCGCCGGTACCACAGCGGCTCATCAACGCGTTCCAGCTGGTCCATCGCGGCCAGCGTGTTGTCGTCCACTTCAAAAACCTGGCCCACCACCGCGTGGCCCTGGCCCGCTTCAGGCACCAGCCAGGGCAGATTTTCTTCGCCCAGGATGTAGAGCGGATAACGTTCCACTGTCACGAAGTCGCCGCCCACACGCCGGCCCCGGTTGATGTGGAAATTGCAATAGCCCTGCTTGAGCGTGCCGAAGACAAAAACGCGGTGCATGGCGGTTCAGTTGAGCAGTTGGACAGTTGAACCGGGGCGCCGGCCGCCGCCTTCACGGCGCCAGGCGCGGCGCGGTTTGCAGCAACTGCTGCAGTGCGTCTTTGTAGAACTTGGCAAACGCCGTGGTGCCGTGGCCGCGGGTGTCGGCGCTGGCGGGTATCAGCAGCAGCTTCGCGCCCGCTATGCGCGGCAGCTCACGTTCATAGATGCCCAGTTCCGGCGGGTTGCGTTCGTCGTCGGCGGCGTTGATGGCCAGCAGCGCGCCGCGTATGCGTTCCAGCTGCGGCGCCGGGTTGTAGTCGCGTGACGATTCCCACTGGTACAAAAAGTCATTCGCGTCGGCGTTGAAGGGCGCGGCCAGGCGTTCGTCGAACAGCTTGTCGGCCGCTGCGCGGCTGGGTGCGGCTTTATAAAAAGCCTGGTTGCCGCCGTTGGTGCCGAGTGCGTAGAACAGGTTGGCGAACTTCACGCTGCGCGGCTGCGAGCTGTAGTTGCCCGCTTGCCATTCCGGGTCTTGGCGTATCGACTCGGTGAGCATGCGCCGCATCAGCCAGTTGCGGCCCGACATCTCTGTGGGCTGCGAAGCCATCGGCGCCCACGCGTCCGCGATGCCGGGGAACTTCACGGCCCACAGCCAGGTGTGCATGCCGCCCATCGAGTTGCCCATCACCAGCCGCAGCCGTTTGATGCCCAGGCCTTCGGTGACCAGAAGCATCTGCGCCTGCACCATGTCGTCGTAGTTGTAGCGCGGGAAGCTGGCGCGCAGGCCATCTGAAGGTTTCGTGGTTTTGCCGGCGCCTATCGCGTCGGGCAGGATGATGAAGTAACGCGTGGCGTCCAGCGGCTGGCCGGCGCCAAACAGTTCACCGGCAAATGCGGGGTTCAGCATGCTGGCGGCCGAGCCAGCGGTGCCGTGCAGCACCAGCACCGGTTCACCTTGCGGGTTGCCGACGGTGGTGTAGGCGATGCGCAATTGCGGCATCACTTCGCCCGTGTGGAAGCGGAAGTCGCGAGCCGTCCACTGCGCTTGTAGTGGTGTGGGGTAGTCGGCGGCCTGTGCAGGCGCGGTGGCCATGCACAGACTCAGCAGCGCCAGCAGCAACGGCAGCGAGGCCACCTGTATCAGGAAAAAGTGCTTCATGGCAGGCCCCTTTTGCGCGCCTGGATTGGCGTGAGCCGCAACCTTAGCACCCGCCTTCGAAGCAGCCTTTGTGCCAGGCCGGCCTACAGCTTCAGTTCCAGCCGCAGCTGCCAGTTCACGTAGTTATTGCTGAAACTCTGCGCGGTGGTGCGCTCCAGCGCGCGGGTGCTGACGTTCGTGGACCCGTTGACGTGGGTGGTGGTGTACTGGCGCGGGTCGAGGTTGTTGCTCAGCAGCCGCAGGCCCATGGTGGGGCTGATGGTCCACAGCGTGTACACGTCCCACACCTGTTTGGTGGTGACGGTGGTGGTCTGGTCCACGTCCAGCCGCGTGGTGGTGCCGGGCACCCAGTTCAGGTTACCGCCCAAAGTGAACGGCAGGCCGCGCAGCCGGTAGTCGGCGCCGATGTTGCCGCTGGCCTTGGCCTGCTGGTCGAGCCGGTTGTCGGGGCCGGGCACACTTTTCACGCGGCTGTTGTACACGCTTAAATTGCTGCGCATCTCAACCGCCAGCGCGCCGGTGAACAGCTGGTCGAGCCGGAATTTGGCCTCCAGTTCCACCCCGGTGGTGGTGGCGTTGCCGATGTTGCGCTGGCGGCGCACCCAGCGCGGAAAATTGCTCCAGGGCACATCGGCTTGCAGCTGCACCTGGCCGCGTATCAGGTTGCTGATGTTGCGGTGAAAGAGGTTGGCGCTGAGCACACCACCGCCTTCGATATAACGTTCCAGTGCCATGTCGATGCCGGTGGCCAGCTCGGGCTTCAGCCCCGGGTTGCCGGCGCTGTCGGGGTAGGGCTCGAAGTTCGGCTGGTCGATGGGGCACTGCGGAAAACCCACCTCGGCGTTCTGGCAAACGATGTAATCGCGGTTGATGCCGGGCCGCGCAATCAGCGCACCCAGCGCCGGGCTGCGATAGCTGCGCGTCAGGCTGATGCGCACCTGGTCGCGGCCATTGGGGTCGGGTTTGTAGACGGCGTGCAGCAGCGGTGTCCACACGCTGCTGCGGTTGGTGGGGCGCTGGCCCTGGCCGTTGTCGCCGCGGGTGGTGATGCCCTCCCAGCGCAGGCCCGCGTGCACACCCCAGTTCGGGCTCAACTGCCACTCATCTTGCGCGTAAGCGGCCAGGCGCAGCGTGCTGGCTTTCAGGTTGTCGCCGAAGTCGGCCAGGTTGGGCACGGACAGCCGCGTTTCTTCGCGGTTCACCGCTTCGATCTCGGCGCCGGTGACGAGCGCGTGGCTGGCGCTGGGTTTGTCGTCGCCGCCGCCGCCGGCCACACCGCTGGCTTTGAAGGTCAGGTTGATGGACTTTTCGTTCGTGGTGGCTTGGTCGCTGAAACTGCGCCACGGACTGGCCAAGCTGGCGTTGCGGTATTCATTGCGCAACGTGTCATTGCGTGATTCCCACAAGCCGCCGTTGCCAGTCACTTCCAGCCGCACCGCGCCCAGGCGCTGTCGGTATTGCGCGCCCAGCCGCGCATTCGTGAAGCGGCTGTCTGTTGCGGTGGTGCCGGTGTCATAAAAAGCTGGCGTGCTGGGGCGTGGCAGGCGCTGCTGCACCAGGCTGAAGGCGCTGTCGGTGTGCGCTTCGGTGTGGAAGATCGAAGGCGTCAGCGAGAGTGAATCGCCGCTCTCGTTCAAGCGCCACAACAAGCGCCCCGACAGGTTGGCGCCGACGCGTTTTTCCAGCGCATGTGAAATGCCGCTGCGTTCTTCCACCACCAGGCCGGTGGCCACGTCTTCCACGGTGGTGTGGCTGGCGCTGGTGCTTTCGCGGCGCGGCCTGAAGACGCTGGCGTTCAGCGTGTAAGTCAGCGGGCCGCTGGTGTTGTTGTGGCTCCAGTTCACGCCCGGTGAAAACTGCTCATTCTCGAAACCGAAGCCCAGCCGCACATCGTTCAAGCGCACCTTGAAACCTTCGCGCGTGATGATGTTGATGGTGCCGGCGATGGCGCGTGCACCTGTCTCTGCGGTGGGCGCGCGCAGGATTTCGATGCGTTCCACCTGTTCGGGCGTCAGGCTTTCCAGGCTGAAGCCGGGCGGCATGCGTTGGCCGTCGATCAAGAGCTGAGTGAAACCACCCCCCAGCCCGCGCATGCGCGGCGACCCGCCCCGGCCGGGCGCGCCGGGTGTGGTGACGCCGGGCAGGCGCCGCAGCACCTCGCCCACGGTGGCGTCGCCAAACTTGTCGATCTCTTCACGGCCGATGATGATCTTGCTGGCCGTGGCGCGGCGCCGCTCTTCGGTGTCTGACAGGCGGCCGCCGGTGACTTCCACTTTTTGCGGCGCGCTGGTGGTGCTCGCGCTGCTGGCTGGGCTGGTGGAGTTGGGGGCGGCTGCAGCCGGTGCAGCAGTGGCGGGCCTGGGCACCGATGCGGCTGCGGCGGGTGCCGAGGCTGCGGCAGCCGGCGGAGCCGCCGTCTGCGCGCCAGCCGCGCTGGCAGCCAACACCAGGATCGCAGCATGCAGATGACTTTTTTGGATGGGCGTGATCTGGCTTTGCATCGGTCGCATTGTCACAGCGCAGGTCGCCGTGCCCCAGTGTGCCCATGCGGCCGTCTGTGCCGCTTGGGCTGCCTCTGGTTTCCAGTTGCGTGCTCCAGAACAAGCGCCTCACTTCGCAGCTTGACGCCACGCACACGGCCTCCGGCGGCGGCTGGACGCTGAGAGTGCAGGCCAGTCGAATTCCCGTCTACAAGTCCCGTGCTCGCCGAGCGTGGCGCGTTTGCTCCCGGCAGAAAGGCGGGGCACAGGGGTCAGGTATCCAGTTTCCGCAGCAACAGGGCCAGGTCTGAATACAGGGGTCACTGTTTGGGGTCAGGTCACTGTTTGGGGTCACGTCTTGCGTTTTGCCGCAAGAGGCAAGACTTGACCCCAATGCATTCGAGACTTGACCCCAATGCATTCGCAAGAGGCAAGACTTGACCCCAATGCATTCGTGACCCCAATGCACTCGAGCAGCGCGTGATGCTCGACGCCGACCTGGCGCAGCTCTACAGCGTCGAGACCTGCGTGCTCGTGCAGGCCGTCAAGCGCAACCTGGCCCGCTTCCCGGCGGACTTCATGTTTCAGCTCTCGGCCCAGGAGTTCGCCAACTTGAGATCACAGACTGTGATCTCAAGTGCCGGCCACGGCGGCCGGCGCACCGCGCCCTATGCCTTCACCGAGCAAGGGGTGGCCATGCTTTCGACGGTGCTGGGCAGCCCTCGCGCCATCGCGGTGAACATCGAGATCATGCGCACCTTCGTTCGAGTGCGGGCCCTGGCGGCCACGCATGGCGACCTGGCCAAGCGGCTGGCTGAACTCGAAGACAAGACCGAGGCGCTGGCCATGAACGACGATACCTTCAGCCGCAACACGCGCAACCAGCTCAGAGAAGTCTTCGATGCGCTGCGCGAACTGATGACGCCACCCGATCCGCCCAAGCGGCCTATCGGGTTCGTCAATCCTGAGGACAAGGGCAGCAAGAAGTGACCCCGAGAGCTCACGCGCTGCGCGTCAGTAACACTGGCAGAACAAAGGAACTGGCTTGCCTGTTGCGGGAGCTGGGTAGGCAGGATCGGGCACGACCCGAGCGAAGCGCGGGGAGCACCTTTTGTCGCAGGATCGCGCGAAGTCTCTGCCATCTCCACTGAAGAAGAACATCGCCGCCGGCAGCCCAATGAACAGTGACAGCACCACCAGTGCAAGAACCTTGCGCGAATTCGGTTTCATATCGCTCGGGTCAACGTCGGGGACCGATTACAGGACCGCAAACCACCGTGGGAGCCGAGTTCACACTGCACATGTTGGTGAGCTGTGGTGCGTTGATCACTGTGCAGCCTGGTGGCACCGGTGGCATCGGTGCTCCCGGGATAGGGTTGCCCCAGTTCAGATTGCTCGGAGTACGGAAGTCCAGATTGCCGATCGAATCCGCAATCAACTGCATTCCGGTTTGCCTACCAACAAATGGATTCGATGGGGTGAAGTTCCATGTTGGCGCTTGTTGCGGACCGGGCACCTGAATCCCCGGGTTGTAAGTCAATTGCGGGCGAACCGCACCGCCTCGTAAACCGTCAGGATCCACGAACGAAATCGGATTCCCACCCACATATGCGTACGTATTGATCCCCCCGTACAGCCCGATGGGATCGGTTTGCAAGTAGATCCCGCCTGACGCGAGTTGACCGTACCAAGGGGCAGGCCCTGGGCGCGAATTCACGAGGGTGGACGGGTGGAA
>JAYUPP010000210.1:0-9887 GCA_043760045.1 Betaproteobacteria bacterium | reverse complement strand
GCGGCCGCACGATGGCTTTGGGCTCCACGCGCTTGGGCTCCAGCCCGGTGATGGTGGCCACAGGCATGCGCTGCGTGGTGAAACGCTGGATGCGCTGGATCATGCCGAAATCACGCCGCTCGGCCAGCGTCACCGCCAGGCCCGTGCGGCCGGCACGGCCCGTTCTGCCGATGCGGTGCACGTAGTCTTCTTCTTTCATCGGCAAGCCGAAATTGATGACGTGGCTGATGGTCGGCACGTCCAGGCCGCGCGCGGCCACGTCGGTTGCCACCAGCACCCGCACGCGCTTGCTGCGCATGTTCTGCAGCACGCGGTTGCGGCGGCCCTGCGGCATGCCGCCGTGCAGCGCTTCGACTGAATGGCCCATCTCGGCCAGCCGGTCGGCCAGCACTTCAGCGTCGCGCTGGGTGCTGGTGAACACCAATGCCTGGTCAACTTCACGGCCGGTCAGGATGTGGTCGAGCAGCGCGTTTTTGTGCATGAAATCGTCGGCCCAGTGCAGGCGCTGTTCGATGTCGGCGTGGGTGTCGGTGTGCGACGCCACATCAATGCGCAGCGGCTCACGCAGCAGTTCCTTGGCCAGGTTGCCGGTGGCGCCGGCAAAGGTGGCGCTGAACATCACCGTTTGGCGCGTTTTCGGGGTGTTGCTGGCGATGTGGTTGATGTCGTCGATGAAGCCCATGTCGAGCATGCGGTCGGCTTCGTCCAGCACCAGCAGCTGGATGTTGTCGAGCACGGCTTTGCCAGCGCCAATGTGGTCGATCAAACGGCCGGGCGTGGCGATCAGGATGTCCAGCGGCCCGCGCAGCGCTTTCAGCTGCGCCGGGTAGGGCACGCCGCCGACGACGGTGGCCACCGTCAGATTGGGCACATAACGGCCATAGTCCATGGCCGATTTGGCCACCTGCATGGCCAGTTCACGCGTCGGGCAGAGCACCAGCACACGCGGGCCGGTGGGTTTGGCGTAAGCGCGCGGGCCGTCGAAGCGGGGGTCGCGGCCTTCACGGAAGTCGCGGCGGCCGCGGCCTTCGCTGAAGCCAGCGCGGCCTTGCTCAGGCGCTTGTTGCGCATCACGCGGCGCAGCAGGGGCCTGCGCCGCACGCGCCAGGCGTTGTTCTTCGCGCGCTTTCAGCACCAGCGTCAACGCCGGCAGCATGAAGCTGGCTGTTTTGCCGCTGCCGGTGCGGCTGCTCACCATCACGTCTTTGCCGGCCAGCACGGCGGGTATGGCCTGCTCTTGCACGGTGGTGGCTTGGGTGTAGTTGGCCGCCACCAGTGCGCGGGTCAGGGGCTCCAGCAGGCCCAGTGTTTCGAAACTCATTTCAGGTGCTCACTTCAGGGACGTGGCGCAACACAGCGCAAACCGCTGTTTGCGCCAAGGCACGCCGGCGGAGCCACACGACCTTCGTGAATGTCGTTATGGACCCCGCATGGGGTGTAGTCGCAGTGGAGTGTCCGGGTGGGGACCAGCGACGGCATCGCCGCCGACCCGGAGAAGCACGCTATCCAGAGCCTGTTCAAACTGAATTTGAACCCACTCTCGCGGTGTAGACCGCAGCGCCTGAAGGCCGAAGGGGATGAACGGAAGACCTCGTTGCCGAGGCCAGCCGCTGATTATGCGCGAATCAGGGTTTGCGCGAGCGTTTCTTTGTGCAAAGCAGCATTCAGCTGTTGATGACTGTGGTTTTCATGCGGCGCGCGGGGGCCCCGCCGAAGTCGCCGCCGCCGTGCCCGCAGGTTGGCCCGCCGGGTGCTGAATGCGATGCGCCAGCAGTTCCCACACCGGCTTCAGCGAGCCCGGCAGGTCGGGCAGGCCGCCCAGGTCAACACGGCTTTCTTCGGGGCTGTGGAAGTCGCTGCCACGCGACGCATGCAGGCCAAATTCAAGCGCCGTGGCGGCATAGCGCACCTGTTCGCTGTGGCTGTGGCTGCCCGTCATGACTTCCACCGCCTGGCCCCCATGGGCGATGAATTCGGTGAACAGCGCGTATTCGGCGCTGGGTGAAAACTTGTAGCGTGCCGGGTGGGCGATGACGGCCACGCCGCCGGCCTGGGTGATCCAGCGCACCGCATCGGCCAGCCGCGCCCACTGGTGCGGCACATAACCCGGCAGGCCTTCCTTCAAGTAGCGCCGAAACACGCTGTGGGTGTCGGGGCAGTGGCCGGCTTCCACCAGGAAACGCGCAAAGTGCGTGCGCGACATCAAATCGGGGTTGCCGACATACCGCAGTGCACCTTCAAAAGCGCCCGCTATGCCGGCGCGGGCCAGGCCGGCGGCCATGTCGTGTGCACGTTGCAGCCGGCCTGCGCGGGTGGCCACCAGGCCGGCCACCAGTGCGGCGTTGTCCACATCAAAACCCAGCCCGACGATGTGCACGGTCTCACCCGCGAAGCTGACCGAGATTTCGGTGCCCGTGAGATAGGCCAGGCCGTGGCCGAGCGCCGCGTCGCGGGCGCGCTGCTGGCCCGCGAGTTCGTCGTGGTCGGTCAGGGCCCAGATGTCCACGCCCTGCGCGTGGGCACGCGCCGCCAGCGCTTCGGGCGCCAGGGTGCCGTCAGACACGTTGCTGTGGCAGTGCAGGTCAACATTGAGCAGGTGCATGCAGCGGATTGTGGTGCGCAGCGCGTGCAGCACACGCATGGGCGCGCGGAAGTCCTTCCTGAAGGCCCCGCTGTTTGCAGCCTGAGCGGCTGGCCGATGGTTTGAAATGGAGCGCTTGCCACGCCACACCGTCATGGACCTGCCAGCCACTTTGTCCCCCTGCCTGACCGAACCGTCAGTTGCCACACTGTTGCCTGCGCTGCCGACGGCACCCGCACCCGCACCCGCATGCGCACCCGCACCCGCATGCGCACCCGCACCCGCACGAGCACCTGCACCTGCACCCGCACCCGCCCACAGTGCCCAGACCGCGCTGGATGTGTTGATGGCACGCATCGCCGCCAAGAGCGACTTTCCGTCGCTGACCAGCGCGGTGACGCGCATCCAGCGCATCGCCGCCTCTGACACCGAAAGTGTGGCCAGCCTGGCTGGCGAAATTCTGCAAGACGTGGCGCTGACGCAGAAGCTGCTGCGCATGGTCAACACCGTGCACTTTCGACGTTCGGGCGGCAGCGACATCAGCACCGTGTCGCGTGCCGTGGCACTGGTGGGTTTCGCGGGCATTCGCAACATGGCGTTGTCGCTGCTGCTGCTGGAACGTATGCAGAACAAGGTGCAAGCTGAACGCCTGCGTGAAGAGTTTGTGCGTGCGCTGGTGGCCGCCCAACTGGCCCGTGAGCTGACTCCCGGCGACAGCGATGCAGAGGAAGCCTATCTGGCCGGCCTCTTCTACAACCTGGGTTGTTTGCTGGCCGAGTTTTATCTGCCCGAAGAAGCGCTGGCCATTCGGCAACTGTGCCAGCAGGCTGAGCCTGCCGTTGCGGCGGGCGCGGCTGCTGCCGGCGCAGCCGCGCTGTGGTCGCCTGAAGCGGCGTCGCGCAGGGTGCTGGGGCTGGGTTTCGAAGCGCTGGGCGTGGCTGTGGCCAAGTCTTGGGGGCTGCCGAAGAACTTGCGCGCGGCCTTGCGCAGGCCGCTGGGGGCCGCGCCCACGCGGCCGCTGGCGCGCGGTGCCGAGCGCCACCGCTGGCTGGCCGCGATGGCACACGACATGGCGCTGGCAATGCAGCTGCCCGATGCCGATGCCGGGCGACGCCTGTTGCTTGTGCAGGCCGAACGCCATGCGCGTGCGCTGGACCTCACGCCCAAGGCCATCTGCGAGGCCGCCGAACAGGCCCGCCAGGCGGTGGCCGAGCTGGCGCCGGCTATGGGTTTGCCGGTGCTGCCGGGTTCATCTACACACCGGCTGCTGAGCTTTGACAACGCTGCTGCGGGTGTGCCGGTGCCGGCTGACGAGCTTGTTGCATCGGCTGCCGATGCTGGGCAAACGGCGCCTGTGCTGGGTGGGATAACGGCGCAAAAGCAGGGTAACGAAAAAAACCCACCATCCGCCACCCGCGACGCCGCAGCGCAGATGCTGGCCGCCGGCATTCAGGACGTGATGGGCACTTTGTCGAGCGACCACTTCCAGCTGAATGTGGTGCTGCGCATGGTGCTGGAAACGCTGCTGCGGGCGCTGCACCCGAAGCGGGTGGTGTTCTGCCTGCGCGACGCACGCACGCAGCACATCACGGGCCGCTTCGGCCTGGGCCATGACGTGGACGCCGTGCTGCGCCGCTTCGACATCCATGGCCAGCCCACGGCCGGCAAGGCCATCGATCTGTTCAGCGCGGTGTGCCTGAAAGCGGTGGACACGGTGATAGCCGACGCCGAAGTGGCGTCCATCCGCCAGCGGCTGCCCGCCTGGTACGGCCCGGACATGGCGTCGCGCTCGTTTTTGCTGCTGCCGCTGGTGATGAAAGGCGCCACCTTTGGCCTCATCTATGCCGACGCTGAAAACGCGGGCGGCCTGGTGCTGCCCGAGTGTGAAATGGCGCTGGTGCGCACGCTGCGCAACCAGGCGGTGATGGCCTTTCGCCAGGCCGCTTGAGTGGTCGCTTGAGCGGCCGGGCAGGCCGCAGAAAACCTATTCGTCGCGCAGTGCCTGCGCCGGCTGCAGGCGGCTGGCGCGCCAGCTGGGGTACAGCGTGGCGGCCAGCGACAGCGCCAGCGACACCAGCGCCACCGGCACCACGTCGGACGCTTTGGGCAGGCTCGGAAGGTGGTCGATGAGATAGACACTGGGGGACAGCAGCGTGGTGCCCAAAGCACGTTCCAGCGCCGGCACCATAACGTCAATGTGGTGAGCAATCAGCAGGCCGAGTGCGACCCCACCCGCCGTGCCCACCAGGCCTGCCAACAGGCCCTGCACCACAAAGATGGCCATGATGGAACGCGGGCTGGCGCCCAGCGTGCGCAGGATGGCGATGTCGCCCTGTTTGTCCGTCACCGTCATCACGAGTGTGCTGACCAGGTTGAAGGCCGCCACCGCCACGATCAGCGTCAGGATCAAGGCCAGCATGCGCCGCTGCAGCTGCACCGATTCAAACCAGGTGCGGTTGACCTGCGTCCAGTCGCGCACCGCCACACCCGCCCCGGTGTCCAGCAGGCTGGCTTGCAGCGCGCGGGCCACCTGTGGCGCGTCCAGCGCCTGCACCAGTTGCACCTGAATCGCGTTGACGCCGGGCAGGTTGAAGAGGGCGGCCACGTCTTGCGCATGCAACAGTGCCAGGCTGTTGTCGAACTCGAAGTGGCCGGCGGCGAAGGTGCCGGCCACCCGCAGCGCGGACATCTGCGGTGCGGCTGTGCTGCCGCTGTTGCTGTTGCTGTAGGTGTCGTTTTCAACTTTTCCGGCCCGCACCAGTGTCACGTTGTCACCGGTTTTCACACCCAGCGCGCGCGCCAGTTCCTGGCCCAGCAGCACGTTCATCGAAGCGGGTTGCAGTTGCTGCAACAGCGCTGCCGGCAGCGCGCGCACCACCGGGCTTACGCTGCCTTCCAGCGCGGGCTCGATGCCGCGCAGCGTGGCGCCACGCAGTTGTTCGCCGCGCCCCAGCAGCCCTTCGGCCAGCACGGCCGGCGCCACTGCAGCCACCGCCGTGCCTGCAGTCGGGTGCTGTTGCACCGCCTGCGCAATGTCCTGCCAATTGTTGAATGAGCCGCCGCGCTGCAGCAGCGTGATGTGCGGCACGAGGCCCAGCATGCGGTCGCGCACCTCCACCTGGAAACCGTTCACCACCGACAGCAGCACGATCAGTGCCGCCACCCCCAGCGCAATGCCCAGCATCGACACGCGTGAGATGAAAGCGATGAAGCGGTTGCTGCCCTGGCCAGCACCCCGCACCTGGCGCAGCGCCACCTGCAGTTCGAATGGCAGGCCGTATGTCTCACGGTATGACCGGGGGTCTGACCGAGGCTCTGCGCCGCTGTTGGGCTTCACCGCCCCAGCTCCAGCGTGCGCTGGCAGCGTGCGGCCAGCGCCGGGTCGTGCGTCACCAGCACAAACGCGGTGCCGTGGTCGCGCGCCAGTTCCAGCATCAGCTCGAACACCGTGTGCGCGGTGTCGCGGTCGAGGTTGCCGGTGGGTTCATCGGCCAGCACACAAGCCGGCTGCGTGACCAGTGCGCGCGCGATGGCCACGCGCTGCCGTTCACCGCCCGACAGTTGCGCCGGGTGGTGCGACACCCGCTGCGCCAGGCCCACCCGCTGCAGCATCAACTGCGCCGCAGCGCGCGCCTGCGCCACCGGCTGGCGCCGGATGCGCAGCGGCATCGCCACGTTGTCCAGTGCGCTGAATTCGGGCAGCAGGTGGTGAAATTGATAAACGAAGCCCAGATGCTGGTTGCGCCACTGGCCCTGCTGCGCCGGGTTCAGCGCCGCCAGGTCTTGGCCCATCAGCAACACGCGGCCGCTGGTGGGTGCGTCCAGCGCGCCCAGCAGGTGCAGCAGCGTGCTTTTGCCCGCACCCGAAGCACCCACCACGGCCAGCGTTTCGCCCCTGCTGACCTGTAGGTTCATGCCGCGCAACACCGTGACGTCCAGCGCGCTGGCGCCGCTGCCTTCCAGGTACCGTTTGTGCAGGTCGATGGCCTGCAAAACCACCGCAGAAGGTGGCAACGGGTCATGCGGGTGCAGCAGGTCAGTCATAACGCAAAGCCTGCGCCGGGTTGACCTGGCTGGCGCGCCAGCTCGGGTACACGGTGGCCACCAAAGCCAGCAGCAACGACGTCACCAGCACGGGCACGATGTCGGCCGCCAGCGGCTCGCTGGGCATGCGGCTGATGACGTACACATGGGCGGGCAGGAAGGCCATGCCGAGTGCCCGCTCGACGGCGGGCACCACGGTGTCGATGTTGAAGGCCACCAGCAGGCCGAGTGCGGCCCCGGCGGCGGTGCCCACCAGGCCGGCGGTGGCGCCTTGCACCATGAAAATGCCCATGATGGAACGGGGGCTGGCGCCCAGCGTGCGCAGGATGGCGATGTCGGCGCGTTTGTCCGTCACCGTCATCACGAGTGTGCTGACAAGGTTGAAAGCGGCCACCGCCACGATCAGCGTCAGGATGATGCCCATCATGCGTTTTTCCAGCTGCACGGCGTCGAACCAGTTGCGGTGCGTGCGTGTCCAGTCGCGCACTTCCAGCTCAAGGCCGAAGCGGCTTTGCAGCGCAGCGGCGGTGCTGCGTGCGTTTTCGGCGTCGTCCAACCGCAGCTGCACGCCGGTGGCGCCATCCACACGGAACAGGCGCGCTGCGTCTTCCAGGTGTATCAGCGCCAGGCCGTTGTCGTACTCAAAATGGCCCGACTCAAACACACCCACCAGCGTGAACTGTTTGAGTCGTGGCACCACACCGGCCGGCGTGACCTGCCCGCTGGGTGCCATGACGGCCACTTTGTCACCCACCCGTGCGCCCAGGCTGCGCGCCAGCTCAGCGCCCAGCACCAGGTTCCAGCGGCCGGCCTGCAACTGCGCCAGCAGCGCGCCCTGGCGCGCGCCCAGCGGTGTGACGCGGGCTTCATCAGCCGGGCTGATGCCGCGCACGATGGCGCCGCGCAGTTCGGGCCCCAGGCCCACCAGGGCCTGCGTGGCCACAAAAGGCGCAGCGGCCTGCACCCGGCGGTCTTGCTGCGCGCGCGCCGCCGTGGCGCGCCAGTCGGGCAGTGTGGCGCCGTCTTTGGCCAACACTTCCACATGCGAAATAACGGCCAGCATGCGTTCGCGCACCTCTTTCTGGAAGCCGTTCATCACGCTGAGCACGATGATCAAAGCCGCCACCCCAAGCGCAATGCCGATGATGGAAATGGTGCTGATGAACGAGATGAATCCATTGCGCCGCCCGGCGCGCCCGGCACGGGTGTAGCGCCAGCCGATGTGGGGTTCAAAAGCTTGCAGGAACTGGGGCACGTGAGGGCGGCAGCGAATGGCGCGGCTTGCGCGGGGCTGGGCATGCTAAGCGATGGGTTGCGCGAGCCCACGGGCGGCTGGCCCACAGGGCACCTCATCCGCACCACAGCCCGGTGTTTCCTATGGTGTGGTTTCACTCGCGCCACGACAGGGGGGCACACCGGTAGGTACGGTGCTTGCGCAGCACACAGACATCTATACGCCCAGGTGCATGGATGCACGTGACACCGAGAAGCCTTGAAGGTTCTTTTTTTGATCGCTTTGTATGTTGATGAAATAGGTTATTAACTTATAAACTTGACAAGGTACGACTTCTGAATAGACTGTCTTACGTCTGACTTTCAACCACATGGGAACACGCGCAATGCCTGAAATTCGAATGCGACGCAAGCATCAGGTCACCTTGCCCGCAAGCATCGTTCGTCAAGCTGGGATTAAGCCTGATGACATGCTGACCGTCACGTTCATGAATGGTGCCATCTTCATCAAACCAAAGATCGCAGACGCAGGGCCGCAGGAAGACCTGATGTCCTACGCTGGAATTGGTCGTGGTCTGTGGGGCAACACACCTGAAGAAATTAAGGCCAGTATTCGTAGCCTTCGTGAAGAATGACAAAGTTAGAAACCGCGATCGCCCGAATGGCCGGGCACCGCATCTACATCGACACCAACGTGTTCATCTACTTTTTACAAAAGGATGACGCGATTTTCAAAGTGGTGGCGCCCATCATGCTGGCCTGTGCCGACAGGCAGCTCCTGGGTGTTGTGGGTGACCTCGTCGTAGCTGAAGTGATGGTGCATCCGTACAGAAGCGGAGACGCGGCCCTTATTGCTCGCTTTAAGAGCTTCTTCACTCGCAAAAACTTCCTCACCGTCGCCGAGCACGAAGCCCGATTTTTCGATGAGGCGGCCATGATCGCCGGGCAAAAACGGCTGAAGCTTTTGGATGCCATTCACTATCGAACAGCACTGCAAGCTGGGTGTGCGTTTTTCTTGACGCACGACCGCGACTTTGATGCTGTTGCCACAGGGAGCGGTGTGGAGGTTGTACGCCTGGTTGATCTCCTCGGCGACTAACTCGATCACTGACTCTCCACGAACGACCTCAGCAAGTCCAACTCGGCCAGTGTGGCCACCACCGCCCCAGGTCGAATCATCCTCTCTGCCGCCGAGTTTCAACGCCTCTCAGAGATACCGGTTGATCTCCAATGGTTCGCTTCCATCGACTCCAAGCACACCCGTCGCGCCCACAAAGCTGACATCCGCGACTTCATGGGCTTTGCGGGCATCACCATGCCGCTCATGTTTCGCGCGGTTGACCGGGCCCATGTGCTCGCGAAGTACAAGGCCATCAAGCACCCAACCTGGCACCAGTAACCGTGCGCCGCAAGCTGGCAGCACTCGCATCGCTCTTTGAATTGCTCTGCGACAAGAACGTAAGCGTCTAACCGTGGCATCTTGAACCAGCGCTGACCCCGCGCGAGGATCGTGTCCACCAAATAGCTGGTGGACACGAGGACACTTATGGATAACGAAGTTAACGGCGGGCGGCGCCGGCGCATGCACAGCCCGACGTTCAAGGCCCAGGTGCTTCAGGCCTGCAGCCAGCCAGGCGTGTCGATTGCTGCGGTTGCGCTGTCCAATGGCCTCAACGCCAATCTGGTTCGGCGCTGGCTGAACGAGCGCGATGTCAGTGGCGCCGCAGGCGACTCAACTGCGTACTTCTCCATCGCCCACCGGCGGGGACAGATTTGTGGCGGTGCAACTCGCGGATCGCCCCGCCGAGGCGGCCGCTATCCGACTGGAACTGCGCCGGGGCTGCGTTGCCATGAGCGTGATCTGGCCGCCGCAGGAGGCTGCCGCCTGCGGCACCTGGCTGCGGGAGTGGTTGCGATGATCCGCATTGACGCCCTGTGGCTGGCGGTCGAGCCCGTGGACATGCGAGCGGGCGCCGATCGTTTGCTGGCCCGTGTCGTCCAAGTCTTCGGCGCCTCCCGTGCTCACCAT
>JAYUPP010000209.1:0-3755 GCA_043760045.1 Betaproteobacteria bacterium | reverse complement strand
CCGTCTGTGCATTCGGCGGTGATGGCTGCCACCACGATGTCGCCAGGTTGAATCTGTTCGGCCACGACATGCATCATCCAGTTGTCACCCGGGTGCAGCAGCACGGTGACCGCGGTGCCCGAGATGCGCGCGCCAGGGTAGATGGGGCGCATATAGGGCTTCATCAGGCCGACGCGGCCCATCGCCTCGTGCACGGTGGACGCGCCAAAGCGCGCCAGCTCAACGGTGGCCGTGCGGTCGGCACGGGTGATATGACGTTTGACGATGCCAAGTTCAAACATGTTCAGAGTCCCCGTGATTTGAGCGCCGCGTCGAGGCGCGGATAGACGCGGCGCGCATTGCCTTCATAGATCTGGTGGCGGTCGTCGCCGACGACGATGGTGCTGGCTTCGATGTAGCGCTTGGTGTCGTCGAAGTAGAAACCGGTTTCGGGGTCGATGCCGCGCACGGCGCCGATCATCTCGCTGGCGAAGAGGATGTTCTTCAGCGGAATCACCTTCGTCAGCAGGTCAATGCCCGGCTGGTGGTAGACGCAGGTGTCGAAGTAGATGTTGTTCATCAGGTGGCTGCTCAGCAGCGGCTTCTTCAGTTCTTGCGCCAGGCCGCGGTAACGCCCCCAGTGGTAGGGCACCGCGCCGCCGCCGTGCGGGATGACGAAGCGCAGGGTCGGGAAGTCCTTGAACAGGTCGCCCTGCAAGCACTGCATGAAGGCCGTGGTGTCGGCGTTGATGTAGTGCGCGCCGGTGGCATGAAAGCAGGCGTTGCAACTGCTGCTGACGTGCACCATGGCGGGCAGGTCGTACGCCACCATCTGCTCGTAGATGGGGTACCAATGGCGGTCGGTCAGCGGTGGGCTGGTCCAGTGGCCGCCGCTGGGGTCAGGGTTCAGGTTGATGCCCACGTTGCCGTACTGTTCCACGCACTTCACCAGTTCGGGGATGCAGGTGGCAGGGTCCACGCCCGGGCTTTGCGGCAGCATGGCGGCCGGGATGAAGTGCTCCGGGAACAGCTGGCTGACCCGGAAGCAAAGCTCGTTGCAGATGGCCGACCAGGTGGCGCTGACTTGGAAGTCGCCAATGTGGTGGGCCATGAAGCTGGCGCGCGGGCTGAAGATGGTCAGGTCGCTGCCGCGTTCTTTCATCAGGCGCAGCTGGTTGGTTTCGATGCTTTCGCGCAATTCGTCGTCGCTGATCTTCAGATCGGCGACCTTCGGTTTCAGCGCTGCGTCCTGGATGCCGGCGATCTGGGCGTTGCGCCAGTTCTCCAAAGCTTTGGGTGCGGTGGTGTAGTGGCCGTGGCAGTCGATGATCATGGTGTTGGATGGGGGTTGCAACGATCAGGCGGGTTCCATGCCGTGCCGGCGTTTGGCTTGCGCCGTCTGCGGCGAAGCCAGGAAGTTCGACACCTGGCGCGCTTTGTCAGCCTGGGCGCTTTTCAGGTCCACCGTGCTGCACAGCCCGGCACAAAAGGTGGTGATGATGGCCATGTCGGCGGGCAGTGTGCCCGCCACGGTGATGCCATCCAGATGCATCAGTTCGCTGAGCTGCTGAAAGCCCAGGCTCACTTCGCCGCTGGCAACCAGCGAGCCCACGGGGACGCCGGGCGGTGCCTGCACCAAGCGGCTCTGGATCTGGTCGGCAAGGCCCCAGGCTTCAAACTGCCGCATCAACTGCACCCCACTGGGACCCGTGGACACACCGATGCTGGGAGCAGACAAAACCGCCTGGCGAACGGCGGCGGCGTCGTTCAGGCCGGGTACCGGCATCCCGGCCTTGACAGCCACGGCCACGGGCGAACGCATCAGGTCGATGCGGCAGCCAGCATGCACATGGCCAGTGGCCATCAGGTGGTCGATGGCGTCTGCCGCCAGCAGCACCAGGTCAAAGGGCTCGCCGGCCTGGATGCGTTGGGCCGCCAGCACGCCGCCCACCGATTCGATCGTCACGCTTTGCCCGGTTTGCAACTGACAGGCAGCGGTCAACTCGGCAAGCACCTGGCGGGTGGCCATGGACGAAATGCCGGTGACGGGTGGACTCATGTGACGGCATTCTTAGTCAAGCGCCATCATTCATCAATGCGATTTCAGCTCTACCTGAAATGCCACAATGGCATGAGTCAACCTGACATCAAGCGTCGCGAACCCGGTGGACCTCAAACAGCTGCAGTACTTTGTCCAGGTGGCCGAACTGGGCAGCTTCACCCGCGCGGCCAGCGTGCTGCGGGTGGCGCAGCCTGCGCTGAGTCGGCAGGTGCGCTCGCTCGAGGTGGAACTGCGGCAGAGTCTGTTTGACCGCAATGGGCGCGGCGTCACACTGACCCCGGCGGGTGCGCGCCTGCTGGCCCACGGCCGCGGCATCTTGCAGCAGGTGGAACGGGCCCGTCTGGACCTGGAAGACCAGCGTGGCGCGGCCACCGGCTTGCTGTCGGTGGGGCTGCCGCCCAGTGTCAGCCGCACCTTGACCGCGCCTTTGGTCGAAGCTTTTCGTGCGCGCTTCCCAAAGGCCACGCTCAGTGTGGTGGAGGGGCTGTCCACCTACACCCTGGAGTGGCTGACGCAGGGGCGCATCGATTGCGCGGTGGTTTACAACGCCACGCCAGCGGCCGCGATTGACCTGTTGCCGGTGTTGCAGGAGCCGCTGTTTCTGGTGTCGGCTCGCCAGCCGCAGGCCAAAGCGCTGAGAGCAACCCAAGCCATCCAGGCGACCCCGTCAACCCCATTGCCCGTGCGCGGGCCAACACTTTCGCTGGCGCAGTTGGCCACCAAAGAGCTGGTCATACCCAGTCGCCCACATGCCATTCGCATGCGGCTGGAAACGGTGATGGCCGAGGCCGGCTGCAAGCTGCGTGTGGGGCTGGAGATCGAAAGCGTGCCGGCCATGCTCGACCTGGTTCAACGCCATGCCCTGCACGCTGTGCTCAGCCTCAACGCCGTGCGGGCCAGCGGCGGATGGCAAGCCTTTGTGGTGCAGCCCATCAGCGTGGGCAAGCGCCAGCACCTGAGCACCAGCCTGTGGTTGGCGACCTCGGCGCTGCGCCCGCGCGGGCCTTTGCTGGACCAGGCCACACAAGTGCTGGTGGACCTGCTGCAACAGGCGCTGGTGCCCAAGCGCTGACCAGCGCCACCCTTCGCCCAGATGAGACCGCGTCTACAACGCCACGTTGGATGCGCCTTTTTGCAGCCGTTTGCTGCGTATGCTCAGTAAGGTGCACTGCGCTCTTTCGCCGAGTTGCGCCTGCCCTCCCTTTTCACCAAGGAGCCTTGCTTGAAGCCCGCCCACCTTTTGTTGAAGCGCCTCGGCGCTTGCACCCTGGCCGCCGCCGCGGCGCTGTTTTCAGTGGCCGCCCATGCTGAAAACCATGCCTTGATTCTGTGGATCGGCGACTACGGCGACCCCAAGAACGACTTGCCCGGCATCGACCTGGACGCGGCCAACGCCCGCCTGATCGCCCAGGCCATGGGCGTGCCCGACCGCAACATCACCGAAGTCAGCAACGCCCGGCTGACCAAGGACGGCATCCGCAACGGTTTGGTCAAGCTCTACCAGACCATCAAGGACGGCGACAAGGTCTTCATCTACTACTCGGGCCACGGCGGTCAGGTGTCTGGCCACGAGACCAACGCCAAATGCAGCGAAGTGCTGGTGGCGCGTGACGGCCTGGTGCTGGACGCCTTTTTGCAGGACGCGCTGACCACCATCGGCAAACGCGCCAGCCAGGTGGTGATGATCAACGACTCGTGCTTTTCGGGTGGCGCC
>JAYUPP010000208.1:0-9895 GCA_043760045.1 Betaproteobacteria bacterium | reverse complement strand
TGCGTTATGCACCGCTGGCCGCGATGGCAGCCGTGGTGCTGCCCGAAGTGCTGATGACGAACGGTCAACTCATCAGCCACTGGCGCGACGCGCGCATTTTTGCCGTGCTGGCCGGGGCGGGCTACTTCGGGTGGCGGCGCGACATCCTGGGCACCATCATCGCCGGCATGGCCGTGCTGCTGCCGCTGCGGCTGGGTTTGGGCTGGTGAACACCGCGCCTGGCCACCAAATTTTCGACCACTGCTTTTTTTGTTCTGGAGACCCGCTGATGAATGTGCTGCGTTTGACCGATCTGGTGGCGGCCGGCAAGCTGGCTGGCAAGCGTGTGTTCATACGCGCCGACCTGAACGTGCCGCAAGACGACGCTGGCAACATCACCGAAGACACCCGCATCCGTGCCAGCGTGCCCTGCATCCGCATGGCGCTGCAAGCGGGCGCGGCGGTGATGGTGACCTCGCACCTGGGCCGGCCCACCGAGGGTGCGTTCAAGCCCGAAGACAGTCTGGCACCAGTGGCCAAGCGCTTGGCCGAACTGCTGGGCCGGCCGGTGCCGCTGGTGACCAATTGGGTCAATGATTCAGTGAACGGCGTGCAGGTGCTACCCGGCGAAGTGGTGCTGCTGGAAAACTGCCGCGTCAACATCGGCGAGAAGAAAAACGACGAAGCTTTGTCACGCAAGATGGCCACGCTGTGCGACATCTTTGTGCACGACGCATTTGGCACCGCGCACCGCGCCGAAGCCAGCACCTACGGCATTGCGCAGTACGCGCCCATCGCCTGCGCCGGGCCGCTGCTGGCGGCTGAAATCGACGCCGTGACGAAAGCGCTGGCCCACCCCAAACGCCCGCTGGTGGCCATCGTGGCCGGCAGCAAGGTGAGCACCAAACTCACCATCCTGCAAAGCCTGGCTGCAAAAGTGGACGGCCTGATCGTCGGTGGTGGCATCGCCAACACTTTCATGCTGGCTGCCGGCTTGCCCATCGGCAAAAGCCTGGCCGAACCGACGCTGCTGGACGAAGCGCGCGCGGTGATGGCGGCGATGAAAACACGCGGCGCAGCGGTGCCCATACCCACCGACGTGGTGGTGGCCAAAACCTTCGCCGCCGATGCACCCGCCACCGTGAAAGCCGCCACCGACGTGGCCGAAGACGACCTGATACTCGACATCGGCCCCGACACCGCTGCGGCGCTGGCGCTGCAGCTGAAAAGTGCCGGCACCATTGTCTGGAACGGCCCCGTGGGCGTGTTTGAATTTGCTGCTTTTGCGCACGGCACTGAAACGATTGCGCGCGCCATCGCCGCCAGCAGCGCCTTCAGCATAGCCGGGGGTGGCGACACGCTGGCCGCCATCGCCAAGTACGGCATCGAAAAAGACATCGGCTACATCAGCACCGGCGGCGGTGCTTTTCTGGAAGTGCTGGAAGGCAAGACACTGCCGGCCTTTGAAGTGCTGGCGCGGCGGGCGGGGGGTTGAAGCGGTCGCAGCGCTTGCAAGGGTTGAAGCTGCTGGCGCAGTAACCCACCGGTAACTTCAGCCGGCAGGTGCCGCCCATAATCGCCGCGCTGAACTGCACACCCCGGAGCTGCCCATGACCCGCGCCACCAAGATCGTCGCCACCCTGGGCCCTGCGTCCAGCGACCCCGCTGTGCTGGAGCGGCTGCTGGTGGCTGGCGTTGATGTCGTGCGGCTGAACTTCAGCCACGGCAAAGCGCAAGACCACATCAACCTGGCCGAGCTGGTGCGCACAGTGGCTGCCAAGGTGGGCAAGCCGGTGGCGCTGATGGCCGATCTGCAAGGCCCGAAAATCCGTGTCGGAAAGTTTGTTGAGGGCAAGGTGCTGCTGGAAGCCGGGCAGGGTTTCATGCTCGACGCCCAGCGCGCTGAGCCGGGTGACATCGGCGCCGTGGGCCTGGACTACAAAGAGCTGCCACGCGACGTGCGCCCCGGCGACGTGCTGCTGCTCAACGACGGCCTCATCAAGCTGGTGGTGGAGGTGGTGCGCGGTGAACAGGTGCACACTCGTGTCGTGTTAGGTGGTGTGTTGTCCAACAACAAGGGCATCAACAAAGCCGGTGGCGGCCTGACGGCACCGGCGCTGACCGCCAAGGACATGGATGACATCAGAACCGCGATGGCTTTCCAGTGTGATTTTCTGGCCGTGAGTTTTCCGAAAAGCGCCACCGACATGGAAATGGCGCGTCAGCTGGCGAATGTGGCCGGCGAGCCGTTCCGCCACAAAACCGCGCTCATTGCGAAGATCGAACGCAGCGAAGCGATACCGAACCTGGAAGCCATCCTGCGCGCCAGTGACGGCATCATGGTGGCGCGTGGCGACCTGGCGGTGGAGGTCGGCAACGCGGCCGTGCCGGCACTGCAAAAACGCATGATCCGCATGGCGCGTGAACTCGACAAGGTCGTCATCACCGCCACGCAGATGATGGAAAGCATGATCCTGGCGCCGGTGCCCACCCGCGCCGAGGTGTCGGACGTGGCCAACGCCGTGCTCGACGGCACCGACGCAGTGATGCTGAGCGCCGAAACCGCCGCTGGCAAATACCCGGTGGAAACGGTGGAGCAGATGCACCAGATTGCGCTGGAAGCCGAACGTGCTGAAGACGTGCAGCTCGACGCCGACTTCACCGCAAAACGCTTCAACCGCATCGACCAGAGCATCGCGATGGGCGCGCTGTTTACTGCGCATCACCTGGGCTGCAAGGCGATATTGGCGCTGACGGAGAGTGGATCGACCGCGCTGTGGATGAGCCGCCACAGCATCAAGGTGCCGATCTACGGCCTGACCTCGCAGCCCCAAAGCCACCGCCGCATGACGCTGTACCGCAACGTGCAGCCGCTGATGATGCCCAAGCTGGTTGACCGCGACGAAGCGCTTGAAAAAGCCGAAGCGCTGCTCATCGAAAAAGGCGTGCTGCGCCCGGGTGACACCTACGCCATCACCTGCGGCGAACCGATGGGCCACCCCGGTGGCACGAATATGCTGAAGGTCTGCCAGGTGCGCTGAAAGCGCTCCCACTGCAGCCGCAGGCAGCGCTGCGCGGCGCCAGCCGCGTGGCAGAGCTCGGCGCAGCCAAGGTCTGCCAAGGGCGCTGAGCCCCGCGCCTCAAATCAGCGTGAGCGCCGCTTTGCCCCGCACCACAGCGTCGGTGGCCAGCTTTTTGTCCAGCGTCGCGAGCTGGCCTTTGCAGGCGCTGGCCAGGGCCAGCAGGTAGGTGTCGGTCAGCTGCGCATGCGTTGCGAGCCGCGCACCATCAATGAACGTGCCGTCGGCCAGGCTGATGCTGTCGGGCCAGAACGCATGGCCCGGCAGCGCCCGTATCGTCATCAAAGACGCTTTCACCACACTGGGTGGCCCAGGCGAGTTGGGGTAACGCGGGTTGCCGACGATGCGCAGCAGGCCGTTTTCCGTCATCGGGCAGGTGGCGAAGGCATGGCAGCCCACGCGGTTGAACCAGGTGTGGGCCTCTTCATGCTGCACATGCGCGGTATCGACCAAGGCAATGAGCACGTTGACGTCCAGCAAGTAGCGCGTCACGGCTGCTCGTCGCGCAGTTGATTGACAAGTTCAAGCGTGACGGGCGACGCGCTCTTTTTGCTGGGCAGCAGCAGGATGCCGTTGCGTTCGCCGCCAGCAGCACGCGCGGTGCGTGTCAGCGCCTGTCGCGCGAGCGAAGAAATGACTTCACCCAAGGTGCGCTGTTCGCGCTCGGCAAGGTGTTTTGCTGCGGCCAGGATGTCGTCGTCGATGGCCAGTGTGGTGCGCATGGGGGTTGCTGCACAGGCTGCTGCACAGGCTGCTGCACAGGCTGCTGCAAAGAGTGATGTTTTGCATCATACATCACCTTAAACCCTGAACGTCAGCGCCCGCTATGCACCAAAAAGGCCGCTATCGAGGCCTTGATCCGGCCTTGGCAGCAGGGGGCCTGCCGGCAAACTCGTTCGCAAGGCGGGGGCCTTCGCCCCGGCTGTGGACCGTTTGCGCCGCTGCTTCAAGCACCCCCCAATGGATTTGCGACTGCCGCCCGGAATAGCCGCCGGCTCAGGACTTGTAGAAGCCTGGGCCAGCGAACGCTTTGCCCTGCAACTGCTGAAAGCGGCCCTGGCCCAGCCGCAGCTGGCCCGCGCGGCCACCGCGCTGGCCACCGAAATGGCCCGTGAATGGGTGTGCGAACGGGTGTTTGTGGGCGTGGTGGAACGCCGCTTCACACGCGTGGTGGGGCTGTCGGGCGGCGCCAGCCTGGCCGCTGCTGCGCCCTTGCTGGCCGACGTGGCCTGCGCGATGGACGAAGCACTTGACCAAGGCGCCCCCGTGGCCTGCCCGCAGCAGCCGGAAGACCGGCCGCGTGTCACGCGTGCACATGCGCAGCTCGCGCAGCGTCACGCCATGGGCGCAGTGCTTACTGTGCCGCTGTTTGTGCACACCCAGCCCGTGGGCGCCTTGATGTTTGAACGCCGCGCCGGCCAGCTGTTCGACCACGCCTGGGCGCTGCAGGTGCAGGCCGTGGCCGCCGTGCTGGCGCCCATGCTGCAGTTGCAGGCCGACCGCGACCAGGGCCTGCTGCTGCGCGGCCTGCGTCTGTGGACCGGCCGCTGGCGCGCACTGCCGCCCCCGCAGCGCCGCTTGTGGCTGGCGGCTGCGCCGCTGGCGCTGGCGGCCTTGGCAGGCTTGAGCTTCGTGCCGCTGGCGCACCGGGTGGCGGCCCCCAGCACCCTGCAAGGCCGGGTGCAGCGCGCGGTGGTGGCGCCACTGGACGGTTACCTCAAAGCGGTGCACGTGCGCGCCGGCGACCACGTGAAAGCCGGCGACCTGCTGGCCGAGCTGGTGGACGACGACCTGCGGCTTGAACAGCGCCGCCGCCAGACCGAAGTCAGTCAACACGAGAATTCCTATGGCGACGCGATGGCGCGGCAAGACCGGGGCGCGCTGGTGCTGGCCGAGGCGCGCGCTGCCGAAGCGCGCGCGCAACTCGGCCTGCTGGAAGCGCAATTGACACGCACGCGGCTGCTGGCCCCGTTTGACGGCCTGGTGATTGCCGGCGACCTGCAGCAGCAACTGGCCGCACCGCTGCGCCGCGGCGAGCTGCTGTTCACGCTGACCCCCACACGCGAGTTGCGCCTGCTGCTGCAGGTGGACGAACGCGACAGCGCATTTGTGCAGCCCGGCCAGGCCGGCGCCGTGACTTTTTCAGCGCTGCCCGCGCAGCGTTTTCAAGTCGTGGTGGAACGCCTGTCGCCAGTGGCGCAAGCCGCCGATGGCCGCAATGTGTTTGAAGCTGAAGCGCGCCTGCTGGCCGCACCGCAAGACCTGCTGCGGCCCGGCATGCAAGGCCTGGCGCAACTGCAGGCAGCGCCGCAGCCGGTGTATTGGCTGCTGAGCCACACCGTCACCGACTGGCTGCGGCTGCAGTGGTGGCGTTTTGTCGGTTGATCTCAGCATGCTGACCACCACCGCCACCGCCCCCGCCACCCACGGCCCCACCTTCAGCAACCAGTGGCACCGCGTGGCCGGGCTGCACCCGCGACTGCATGCGCATGTGCGCATGCTGCGGCACGGCTATCGCGGCGAGATCTGGCATGTGCTCGACGACCCCGTGAGCGGCCGCCAGCACCGCATCAACCCGGTGGCCTGGGCCCTGGTGGCGCGGCTCGACGGGCGGCAGTCGCTGCAGCAGATCTGGGACACCGTGGTGGCCGAACACGGCAGCAACGCGCCCACGCAGCCCGAGGTGATGGCGCTGCTGGGGCAGCTGCATGAACACGCCTTGATTGGCAGCGAAGGCCGGCCCGACCTGGCCGGCCTTTTTGAGCAGCAGCAGCGCCGGCGGCGGCGCGAGAACCTGGCGCGCCGCAACCCGCTGGCTTTTCGGGTGCCGCTGGCCAACCCGGCGCGCTGGCTGGCGCGCTGCGCGGGCCTGGCGCGCGCTCTGTTCAACCCCACCGCAGCGGCGCTGTGGTGTGTGCTTGTTTTTCTGGCACTTTTGCTGGCCGGCACGCAAGCCGGGCCGCTGCAGGCTTATGCGGTGCGCCACCTCGGCCAGCCGCAGCAACTGTTGATGTTGTGGCTGGCTTACCCGGTGGTGAAAGCCGTGCACGAAGCGGCGCATGCACTGGCGGTGCGGCGCTGGGGGGGCGAGGTCAACGAAGTCGGCATCACCTTGATGCTGCTGCTGCCGGTGCCGTATGTGGACGCCAGTGCGGCGTCTGCATTCAGGCAGCGCCGGCGCCGCATGGCAGTCAGCCTGGCCGGCATCGCCGCCGAGGCGGCACTGGCCGCCTGCGCGCTGCTGCTGTGGCTGGCGGCGGCCGACGGCGTGGTGCGTGAAGCAGCTTTTGCGGTGATGCTGATCGGCGGCGTGTCCACGCTGCTGTTCAACGGCAACCCACTCGTGCGCATGGATGCTTATCACGCGCTGGCCGACTTGCTGGAGTCCCCCAGCCTCGCGCCACGCAGCCGGGCTTATTGGCTCTACCTGGCGCGGCGCTGGGTGCTTGGCCTCAAGCAATCGCGCCCGCCCGCTGTGGCACGCGGTGAAAAGCGCTGGCTGCTGGGTTACGGCGCCGCGTCCACGGTCTACCAAACGCTGCTGGCGCTGGCCATCGTCGGCTGGTTGATCAGCGTGCATCTGGTGCTGGGCGTGCTGGCGCTGGCCTGGTTTACGGTTGTGATGCTGGTGCTGCCGGCGCACAAGCTCTGGCGCTGGGCGCGCACTGCGGCCGAACTGGCGCCACAGCGGGGCCGGGCGCTGGTGGCCGGTGGTTTGCTGGCGGCTCTGCCGCTGCTGCTGCTGCTGGCGCTGCCGGTGCCGGCCACCACCCGCGCCCAGGGCGTGGTGTGGTTGCCCGACCATGCGGTGGCGCGGGCGCAGGCGGACGGCTTTGTGCAACAGGTGCTGGCCCAGGACGGCAGCCCCGTGCAGGCCGGCGCCGCGCTGCTGCAGCTGACCGACCCGGCGCTCGACGCCGAAGACCAGGCGCTGCAAGCGCGCACCCGCGGCGTGCGGGCCGCGCAGCATCAGGCGGTGTTCAACCAGTCGCCGCAAGCCCTGGTGTTGACCGAACAACTGTCGCAGCTGCAGGCCGAAGCGGTCCGGCTGCAGCAGCGCCGCGCTGAGCTGACGGTGCGCGCCGGCACCGCCGGCACGCTGGCGCTGCCGCGTGCTGCCGACCTGCCCGGCACCTGGGTGGCGCGGGGCGCCGTGGTGGCCCATGTGCTGGCGCCCGGCGCCGGCCTGGTGCGTGTGGTCGTGCCGCAAGACGACGTGGCGCGGCTGCAGGCGGGGGGACCAGCGACGCCAGCCCCGCACGGGATGCCGTCGATGCCACAGTCGGTGCAGCCCGTGCCACCCGCGCACACACTCGTTGCCGAGGTGCGCCTGGCCAGCAACCCCACACAAAGCCACCGCGCCCAGTTGCTGTCACAAACACCGGCGGCCACCCGCGAACTGCCCAGCGCGCTGCTGGGCGACCGTGGCCAGGGCCCGTTTGCCACCGACCCGAGCGACCCCAAAGCACTGCGCACGCTGGAACCGGTGTTCACGCTCGACCTGGCGCTGCCCGCCAGCGCCGGTGTGGCGGCGCAACAGCCGGGCCTGCGCGCCTGGGTGCGTTTTGACCACGGCGCCGAGCCGCTCGCCTGGCAATGGCTGCGCCGCGTGCAGCAGTTGTTCATCGGCCGCATGGTCGCCGCCACCGGAAGCTAACCACCCATGTCTGCACACAGCTTGCGCCTGCCGATGCCCGGCCCCGCTTTTGGCGCCTACCCCGAACGCAGCGGCGGCGCGGCCCTGTTGGCCGGCTGGCTGCCGGCTTGGAGCCCGCGCCACGCACAAAGTGGTTTTGTGGCCCGTGTGCGCCAGGCGCAAGCGGCCGCGCCGGCCGTAGGCTCGGCGGTGTTTCGCAACCAACTGCGCACGCTGCGCGCCGAACTCGGCTTGCAGGGCCTCAGCGGGCCGGTGCTGGAACAGGCCTTCGGGCTCGTGCTGGCGGCCACGCACGGCACGCTGGGCCTGCAGTTGTTTGACACCCAGATTCAGGCGGCGCGCATCCTGCTGGCCAACCGCCTGGCCGAGATGGCCACCGGCGAAGGCAAAACCCACGCCGTGATGCTGGCCGCTGCCACCGCCGCACTCGCCGGTGTGCCGGTGCACGTGGTGACCGCCAACCCTTACCTGGCGGCACGTGACGCCGCTGCATTGGCGCCGCTGTACCAGGCGCTCGGGTTGCAGGTGGCCGCTGCACGGCCGGGTGAAAGCACCGCACGCCGCAGCAGCGTGTGGGCGGCCGACGTGGCCTACACCACCGCACGCGATTTGATCTTCGATTACCTGCGCGACCGCCAGCGGCCCGAAGGCCAGGCGCCGCTGCTGCGCGGCCTGTGCATGGCGCTGATCGACGAAGCCGACAGCGTGCTGATCGACGAAGCCTGCACACCATTCATCCTGGCCGAAGAAGTGCACGACGCACCCCTGCTGCGCCGCCTGCGCGCCGCACTGGCCGCGGCGCGGCGTCTGCAGCCCGGCCTGCACTTCAGCACGCAACCGGCGGTGTGCCGCGCCACGCTGACCAGCGCCGGCCTGCAGGCCTGCCCGGCAGAAGCCGGGCCGGGCCGCGACCCGCTGTGGGCGCACGACCACCACCGCCGTGAACTCGTGGAAACGGCGCTGGCGGCACTGCACCTCTATCGCCCCCAGGTGCACTTTCTGGTGCAGGACGGGCGCATTGAGATCATCGACAACACCACCGGCCGCGTCACGCCCGGCCGGCGTTGGTCGCAGGGCCTGCATGCGCTGATCGAACTCGCCCAGGGCCTGGTGCCGCAGCCTGAACAGCGCACCACGGCGCAGCTGAGTTTCCAGAGTTTCTTCCCCCGTTATTGGCGGCTGTGCGGCACCAGCGGCACGCTGCACGAAGCGCGCGCCGAGCTGCAGCAAAGCTATGGCCTGGTGGTGCAGAAGGTGCCGCTGCGTGTGGCCAGCCAGCGGCGCGGTGCCGGCGGCAAAAGCCGCTGGCGCGACGCCGCGCACTGGCAGCTGTGGCCGCACGACAACCTGCGTTGGGCTGCTACCGCGCGCGCCGTGGCCGCCGCGCACGGCAAGGGCCAGCCGGTGCTGGTGGGCTGCGATTCGCTGGCCGATGCCGACCGCCTGTGCGCCCTGCTCACCACGCTGGGCCTGCGCCACCAGCGGCTGGACGCGCGCCAAGACGCGCAAGAAGCAACGTGCGTGGCACGCGCCGGCCAAATGGGCGCCATCACAGTGGCCACCCGCATGGCCGGGCGCGGCACCGACATCCGCCTGGGCGCCGGGGTGGCTGAACGTGGCGGGCTGCTGGTCGTTGACGCGCAGGCCAATGCCTCACCCCGCATCTGCCGCCAGCTGCACGGCCGCTGCGCACGCGGTGGTGAACCCGGCCAGGTGCTGCGGGTGCAGTCACTGCAGGCGGCCCTGTTTGTGCAGCACTTGCACCCGTGGCTGCTGCAGGGTTTGCAGCGCCTGGCGTCGCTGCCGTGGTTTCAGAACGGCCGCGCGCCTGCACTGCCGCGCTGGGTGGCCGCGCCACTGCTGCGTGCGCTGCAGTGGCGCGTGCAGGCGCGTGAACGCAGCCAGCGCCGCGCGCTGGCGCAGCACGACGAACAGGTCAACCGCCAACTCGGTTTTGGGGGTCGGTTCGATTGAACAAAAACCTGACTTTCAAGATGTGCGGCACTGCTGCGCATCCAGAAAGACTTTCACATTGATGAAGAGGAAGGCCGCCATGAAGCGCCCCCTGTTGTTCCCGTCTTTGGCCGTGCTGGCCGCGCTGGCAGCCGGCTGGGCCGCCTGGGCCAGCCCTGGCGCCGCCTCCGGGCCGGCGTCGTCGGCTGCTGCGCCGCCGGCCAAG
>JAYUPP010000207.1:0-9914 GCA_043760045.1 Betaproteobacteria bacterium | reverse complement strand
AACTCGGGGGTGGCAGGTGGCGCCGCCCACATTTGAGATTAGGCCCTCTGAAAGGGGGCTCGCAGCGTTCTGCGGCCATCCTACACTGCCCTTTCATGAGCACAACTTGCGGGCCTGACTTTCATGATGCGGGGCAGCGCCGCGTGTCATGAATAACTCTCACATCGATGTGGGGCCAGCCGCACAGTGGGCCGGTCTGGCGCTGCTGCTGGGCACGGCGCTGCAGCTGCAGCAGCCCGCGCTGTGGCCGCCGCTGTGGCTGCTGGGGCTGGCCGTTGGGGCCACGGCAACGGTGATGGTGGGTTGGCGCTGGCGCCGCTGTCGGCCCGTGTGGGCCTTGCTGCTGCTGGCAGCCGGCGTGCTGGCTTTTGCGTTCACCGCCACGCGTGCGCAGTGGCGGTTGAACGACGCCTTGCCGGCCGCGCTGGAAGGCCAGGACCTGCTGCTCACCGGCCAGGTGGTGTCGCTGCCGCGCGAAACCGTCATCGGCACGCGCTTTCTGTTCGAGATAACAAGTGCACTGCATAACGGCCAAGTGGTGCGAACACCGGCCCTGGTGTCGCTGGGCTGGTACCGCGGCATGGACGAAGACACGATGCTCGGCGGCCCGCCACAAACCGTGCAGGCCGGCCAGCGCTGGCGCCTCACCGCACGTTTGCGGCAGCCGCATGGCGCGCTGAACCCGCACGGCTTCGACCTGGAGCTGTGGCTGTTCGAGCGTGGCATACGCGCCAGCGGCGCGGTGCGTGCCACCGCAGCAGCGCGCGCCGACCTGCTGCCCGCCGGTGGCGGCGCGCCGGTGCAGCGCCTGCGCCAACGCGTGCGCGACGCCATCGGCGTGCACGTCCACAACCCGGCTGTGGCGGGTGTGCTGGCGGCGCTGGCGGTGGGTGACCAGGCGGCCATAGAACGCGCCGACTGGGACGTTTTCCGCACCACCGGCGTGGCGCACCTGATGAGCATCTCGGGCCTGCATGTGACGATGTTTGCCTGGCTCGCCGGCGCGCTGGTGGGTGCGCTGTGGCGCCTGCATCCGCGGGCGCCTTTGTGGCTGCCGGCACCGCAGGCCGCGCGCTGGGGCGGCCTGCTGGCCGCTGCCACTTATGCGCTGGTGGCCGGCTGGGGTGTGCCCGCGCAGCGCACGGTGTGCATGCTGGCTGCCGTGGTGCTGGTGCGCGCTTGCGGGCTGCGCTGGCCGCTGTGGGCGCTGTTGTTGGCCGCAGCGGTGGTGGTGGCTGTGCTCGACCCCTGGGCGCTGCTGCAGCCGGGCTTCTGGTTGTCATTCATGGCCGTGGCATTGCTGGCGTCTTCAGAACCGGCGCAGCGTGTGCGCCCCGCGCTGGAGACCCAAGGCCGCCGCAGGCTGTGGCGCTGGCTGCGGGAGGGCCTGCGCACCCAAGCCGTGGCCACGGTGGGGCTGGCGCCGCTGTCGATGCTGTTTTTCCAGCAACTGTCGGTGGTGGGTTTTGTGGCCAACCTGGTGGCCATACCGGTGGTCACGTTGTTGGTCACCCCTTTGGCGCTGCTGGGGGTGTTGGTGCCGGCGTTTTGGACGTTGGCGGCGGCGGTGGTGCAACTGTTGACGCAGTTCCTGCAGCTGCTGGCTGCCGTGCCAGGCGCCGTGTGGACTGCGGCTGCGGCGCCAGCCTGGGCGGTGGTTTGCGGCCTGCTGGCGGCCGTGCTGGCCATTGCGCCGCTGCCCTGGCGTTTGCGGCTGCTGGCCTTGCCGTTGATGCTGCCGCTGCTGGCGCCGCCGGTGGCCCGGCCGCCGCCGGGGCAGTTCGAGCTGGTGGCCGCCGACATTGGGCAGGGAACCGCCGTGCTGGTGCGCACGCAGCACCATCTGCTGCTGTACGACACGGGGCCGCAGACGGCGCCCGACAGCGATGCCGGCACGCGCGTGCTGCTGCCGCTGCTGCGGGCACGCGGTGAACGTGAATTGCACCTCTTGATGCTGAGCCACCGCGACACCGACCACGTGGGCGGCGCCGCCGCGCTGCTGGCCGCGCTGCCGGTGAAATCGTTGTCCAGCTCGATCGAGTCCAGCCACCCACTGCGGCTGCAGGCCGCCGCGCGCGGCGTGCCGCACACACCCTGCCAGGCCGGCCAGCGCTGGCAGTGGGACGGTGTGCAGTTTGAAGTGCTGCACCCGCAGCCGGCCGATCTGGTGCTGGGGGAATCGCGCAGCGTCAAATCCAATGCACTGAGCTGTGTCTTGCGCGTGCAGGCGGCAGACACGGGTGAAACAGCGGGCCCCAGTGTGCTGCTCACCGGCGACATCGAAGCCGCTCAGGAAAACACGCTGGTGCAAACGCATGCGGCCAGTGGCGCGCTGCGCAGCCAGCTGCTGCTGGTGCCGCACCACGGCAGCCGCACGTCGTCCACGGCGGCTTTCATCGCGGCCGTGCAACCACAAATGGCCGTGGTGCAAGCCGCTTACCGCAGCCGCTTTGGCCACCCCGCGCCCGACGTGGTGGCGCGTTACGACAGCCGGGGCATCACCATGCTGCGCAGCAGCCGCTGTGGCGCTTTCACCTGGCCCGCACCAGCAGAAGCGACCGACGGCGGTGCCTGGACCTGCCAGCGCCAGCTGGGCCGCCGCTACTGGCATCATGCTGGCGGCTACCCCGACCCCATCAGGGCGCCGCCTTGACCCAGACCGGCCTGCGCGACGCGAGGGCTGGCCCGCAGCTTGCAAGGCACGATGGACTGGCAACGTTTTCCACTCGATTGCTGAATTGAAGTCTCAGGAGCCCACCCCGTGTCCATCCATGTTGCGCTGAACCACATCACCCATTACCGCTACGACCGGCCGGTGCAGTTGTCGCCGCAGGTGGTGCGTTTGCGCCCGGCGCCGCACAGCCGTTCGCGCATCCTCAGTTATTCGCTGCGCGTAGAGCCGGCCAAACATTTCATCAACTGGCAACAAGACCCTTTTGCCAACCACCTGGCGCGGCTGGTGTTTCCGGAAAAAACCACTGCATTCAAAGTCACGGTGGACCTGGTGGCCGAGATGGCCGTCTTCAACCCTTTCGACTTCTTCCTGGAGCCGCAAGCCGAACACATACCTTTCGCCTACACGGCTGATGAAGCACACGACCTGGCACCCTACCTGGCGCTGGGCCCGCTGACGCCGCGCCTGAAAGCTTTTGTGGACAGCGTGCCGCGTGAAAAAACCGCCACCATCAATTTCCTGGTGGCGCTGAACCAGCGCGTTCAACGCGACATCAGCTATCTGGTGCGCATGGAGCCCGGTGTTCAAACGCCCGAATTCACGCTCACGCAGGGCAGCGGCTCGTGTCGCGACAGCGGCTGGCTGCTGGTGCAGTTGTTGCGCCATCTGGGCCTGGCGGCGCGCTTTGTGTCGGGTTATCTGATCCAGATCAAGCCCGACGTGAAGTCGCTTGACGGCCCCAGCGGCACCGAGACCGACTTCACCGACCTGCACGCCTGGTGCGAGGTCTACCTGCCCGGCGCCGGCTGGGTGGGACTGGACCCCACCAGCGGCCTGCTGGCTGGCGAAGGCCACATTCCCGTGGCCTGCACACCCGAGCCCAGCACGGCCGCGCCCATCAGCGGCGAGGTGGACGACTGCGAGGTCACTTTCGAACACCACATGCAGGTCACGCGCATCCTGGAAACGCCGCGTGTCACCTTGCCCTACACCGAAGCGCAGTGGCAGGCCATCCAAGACGTGGGCGCGCAGGTTGACGCGCAACTGCAGGCCGACGATGTGCGGCTGACGATGGGCGGCGAGCCGACCTTTGTGGCCATCGACGACCGCGACGGCGCCGAGTGGAACACCGACGCGCTGGGGCCCACCAAACGCGGCCTGGCCACCGCGCTGGTACACCGCCTGCGCGACCGCTACGGCAAGGGTGGTTTTTTGCACTTTGGCCAAGGCAAGTGGTACCCCGGTGAACAGCTGCCGCGCTGGGCGCTCACCATCGCCTGGCGCACCGACGGCCAACCCTGCTGGCAAGACCCCAGCCTGTTTGCTGACGAACGTGACAGCCACAGCTGCACATCAGCCGATGCCGAGCGTTTCACCCACACGCTGGTGCGCCATCTGGCGCTGCATGCCGACTTTGTGCAGCCGGCGTATGAAGACGTGTGGGCGCATCTGGCGCGTGAACGCCGGCTGCCGGTGAACGTGGACCCGTTTGACGCCAAGCTCGACGACGAACTGGAACGGGCCCGGTTGCGGCGCGTGTTCACACAAGGGCTGGGCGCGCCGGTGGGTTATCTGTTGCCGATTGCCCCAAATGAGGCGCGCAGCGCCGAAGAAGGGGGCCCTGACGCGGTGTGGAACACCGGCTCCTGGCATCTGCGTGACGAAAAGCTGCTGCTGATGCCGGGTGATTCGCCAATGGGCTTTCGGCTGCCACTCGGTTCCTTGCCCTGGCAAGCGCCGGCCGACCGGCCGCTGCCGATCGAACTCGACCCCTTTGCGCCGCAGGCCGCGCTGCCGGCCGCCGCTGCGCAGCGCCCCAAATCGCCGGGTGCTTTCATTTCGTCACCGCACTTGCCTGCAAGCCCTGCCGCCAACCCCGCGGCAGCCCAGCCGGCACCGGCCCGCCACCAGTCGGCACGCAAGCTGGTGCGCACGGCGCTGTGTGTGGAGGTGCGCGACCCCGCACGCATGAGCGGCGTGCAAAAGGTGAAGGGCGACGGCGCCATAAGCCACGCCGCAGCGCGTGGTGTGCTCTATGTGTTCATGCCGCCGCTGCAGCAGCTGGAAGACTACCTGGCGCTCTTGGCTGCGGTCGAAGCCACAGCCGCCGAGCTGCGCATGAAGATCGTGCTGGAAGGTTACGGCCCGCCGCGTGATGCACGTTTGAAGACGCTGGCGGTGACACCCGACCCCGGTGTCATCGAAGTCAACATCCACCCCAGCAGCAGCTGGGCCGAACTGGTGGACCACACCGAAAGCCTGTACGACCTGGCCCACCACACACGCCTGTCGGCAGAAAAATTCATGATCGACGGTCGCCACACCGGCACCGGTGGCGGCAACCACTTTGTGCTGGGCGGCGCCACCGCCGCCGACAGCCCCTTCCTGCGCCGGCCCGATGTGCTCGCGAGCTTGATCTCGTATTGGCACAACCACCCCAGCCTCAGCTACCTGTTCAGCGGCATGTTCATCGGCCCCACCAGCCAGGCGCCGCGTTTTGACGAAGCACGCAACGACCAGGTGTATGAAGTTGAAATTGCGCTGGCGGAAATCGAACGCCAGATGAAGCTGTACGGCGACCAACCGGTGCCGCCCTGGCTGGTGGACCGCGCGCTGCGCAACTTGCTGATCGACGTCACCGGCAACACCCACCGCAGCGAGTTCTGCATTGACAAGCTGTACTCACCCGACGGCCCCACCGGCCGCCTGGGCTTGTTGGAACTGCGCGCGTTTGAGATGCCGCCGCATGCGCGCATGAGCCTGGCGCAGCAATTGCTTTTGCGGGCTTTGTTGGCCTGGTTCTGGCGTACACCCTGCAAACAACAAGGCAGCACACGCCTGACACGCTGGGGCACGGCGCTGCACGACCGTTTCATGCTGCCCACCTTTGTGCAAATGGACTTTGAAAACGTGATGGCTGACCTGCAGCGCGCTGGTTTTGCCTTTGACGGCGCCTGGTTTGCGCCGCACCTGGACTTCCGCTTTCCGCTGGTGGGCGAGGTGGCGGTGGCCGGTGTGGAACTGAGCATCCGCCACGCGCTGGAGCCCTGGCATGTGATGGGCGAAGAAAGCGGCGGTGGCGGCAATGTGCGCTATGTGGATTCGTCGCTTGAAAGGTTGGAAGTGCGCGCGAGCGGCTTGAACATGAACCGCCATGTGGTCACGGTGAACGGCCACGCACTGCCGCTGCAGCCCACCGGGCGCGGCGAAGAAGCGGTGTGTGGTGTGCGCTTTCGCGCCTGGGCGCCGCCTTCGGCGCTGCACCCCACCATCGGCGTGCACGCGCCGCTGACCTTCGACCTGGTGGACAGCTGGCAGCAGCGCAGCCTGGGCGGCTGCCGCTATCACGTGGCCCACCCCGGCGGGCGCAACCACGACACGGTGCCCGTCAATTCCTTCGAGGCCGAAAGCCGGCGCCTGTCGCGCTTCGAACGCACCGGCCACACACCCGGCGTGATGGCGGTGCAAGCCCCAGTGGCAAGCCGCGAATTTCCGTTCACCATGGACCTGCGACGTTTGTGATGCCTGCATCACCTCCCTCTGCCTGCAAGGGAGAGGGCGCAAATCAATCCCATTTGAACCACCTTGCCCCATAACTCCAGTCCTCCACAGCCCTTGACCGCCGCAACGCCCGACGCGGCGGCGCTGCTGGCAGCCCATGCGCTGCCGGCCGACCCAGCCGCCTGGGACGAATTGCGCGCACCGGGCGGCGTCTTGCGGTCGGCCTGGGCGCGGTTTGCGCAACAGCTGCCGGTGGCAGCCACTGCACAGGCGCTGGCGCAAGACCTGGACACGCGCCGTGCCCAGGTGCAGCAGCGCATTCAGCTTGACGGTGTCACGCACAACGTTTTCAGCGACGCACCGGCGGTGCCCGGCGCGGCTTCCAGCGCCGCGCGGCCGTGGTCGCTGGAACTGCTGCCGCTGATCATCGAGCCGGCTGACTGGGCGCAGATCAGCGCCGGCGTGCTGCAACGTGCCGCGCTGCTGGAACAGATGCTCGTTGACCTGCACGGCCCGCAGCAGCTGTTGCACCGCGGCCTGCTGCCACCGGCGCTGGTGCTGCGCCACCCCGGCTGGCTGCGCCCGCTGCAGGGCCACCGGCCACCCGGTGGCCAGCACCTGTATGTGGTGGCCTTTGACATCGCACGCGGCGAGGACGGCCGCTGGTGGCTGGCAGCGCAGCGCACCCAAGGCCCGTCGGGGCTGGGTTACATGCTGCACAACCGGCTGGTGGTGGTGTCGCAGTTTGCACAAGCCTTTCAAGAACTGCGGGTGCAACGCATTGCCAGCGCTTACCGCCAGCTACTGACCACGCTGGAACAGCAGGCTGCGGTGGTGGCCGGCAACAGCACGCCGCGGGTGGTGCTGTTGACACCCGGGCCTTACAGCGAAACCTACTTCGAGCACGCTTACCTGGCGCGTTATCTCGGCCTGCCGCTGGTGGAAGGGGGCGACCTGTCGGTGCGCAACGAGCGCCTGTACATGAAAACCGTCGAAGGGCTGGAGCCGGTGCACGGCGTTTTGCGCCGGCTCGACGACGACTGGTGCGACCCGCTGGAACTGCGCGCTGATTCGGCGCTGGGCGTGCCCGGCCTGCTGCAGGCCACCCGTGCCGGCACCGTGGTGCTGGCCAATGCCCTGGGCAGTGGCTTTCTGGAGTCGCCGGCCGTGCAGGCTTATCTGCCCGGCGTGGCGCAGCACTTCGGCGGCTCGCCTTTGTTGATGCCGAGCATGCCCACCTGGTGGTGCGGCGATGCACAGGCCTGGCAGCAGGTGCGCGGTGCGCTGGCCGACAAAGTGCTGCGCAGCACCTACCCACGCGGTGGCCGCGTTGCAGCCGCCCATCCACACCCCGAACACGCGGTGTTAGACGATGCCGACGCCTGGACACTGCAGGCCCGCGTGCCGATGTCGCGCGCCCCCATCTGGGCTGACGGTGCACTCAAACCGCGCCCCGCAATGGTGCGTGTGTACGCCATCGCCGACGGCAAAGGTGGCTGGCAGGTGATGCCGGGTGGCATGACCCGTGTGGCACCCAGCGAAGACGGCAGTGTCTCGATGCAGCGCGGCGGCACCAGCCTGGACACCTGGGTCATGACCGATGGGCCGCTGGACAGCTACTCGATGTTGCCGCAGCGCCTGCAGGCCAGCGACCTGGTGCGCCGCCGCCGCCCGGTGAGCAGCCGCACCGGCGAAAACCTGTTCTGGCTGGGCCGCTACACCGAACGCACCGAACAGCTGGTGCGCGTGGCCCGCGCCACGCTGGCGATGCTGCCCGTGGGCGCGCCGGCGCCGGTGCGGCTGGCGCTGTCAACCCTGGCGCTGCGCAGCGGTCTGGTGCCACCCGGGGTGCCCACTTTGGTGCAGTCGGCCACCTTGTTTGAACGCTCTTTGCTGGCCGGCCTGGCCGACCAGACGGCGCGCCACGGCGCCAGCAGCATCGCCTACAACCTGGCGGCGCTGGAGCGCTCGGCGCAGAGCCTGCGCGACCGCCTGTCGCCTGAACACTGGGGCCTGGTGCGCAGCATGGGCGCCGGATTTGCGGCTGCGCTGGCGACAGCGGGCGAAGACGAGCTGCCCACATCCGCGCAGGTGCTGCCCGCGTTGGACCACCTGGGCCTGCAGCTGGCCGCCGTCACCGGCATGCAGACCGACCGCATGACACGCGACCACGGCTGGCGTTTGCTGACGGTGGGCCGGCTCGTCGAGCGGCTGCAAGGCGTGACGCTGCGCTTGGAAGTGTTTTTGCACACCGGAGCGTCGCAGACCTCGGCTCTGGGCTCCGTGGCTGGCGTGGAACTGCTGGTGGATTTGCTGGACAGCCTGATCACGTTCCGCGCCCGCTACCAGCGCCATGAAGACCTGCTGGCGCTGGCCGACCTGCTGGTGCTGGACGCCACCAACCCGCGTTCTGTGGCCGGTGTGTTGCGCCGTTTGCGGATGGAAATCGACAAGCTGCCGGGTGTGCCCGACAGCCTGCAGAACCTGCGTGCGCTGCTGCCGCAGCGAGGCGCGGGCCTGCGGCTGGACGAGCTGCATGACGCCAGCGACACGAAGCTGGCGCAAATGCTGCACAGCCTGGCACTGCAGCTGTCGGCCAGCGCCAGCGAAGTGGCCGACCGTCTGGGTGGCCTTTACTTCACCCCCGCCCATGGCCTGGACCAGCGCGTATGAACGAGCACAGCGCCAGCGACACCGCGCACCCGACGCTGCTGCTGGAAGTGCTGCACCACACCCATTACCGTTATGCAGCGCCGGTGTCGCTGGCGCATCACCTGGCGCACCTGCAGCCGCTGCAAGACGCGCACCAGCAGTTGCTGGCATTTGATCTGCACATCGACCCGGCGCCCGGGCCGGGTTCCGATGCTGTGGCCAACGTTGTGGCCGACGCGGTTTCCGACGCGGGTTCCGACGCGGTACCCAGCACCGTCGCTTCCACGCAGCGTTTTTTCAGTCTGCTGCAGCCGCACCGCCATCTGCGCGTGCGTGCCAGCAGCCGGGTGCGTGTGGCGCCGCGTTTCAGCGATCTGCAAAGCGCGGCCTCGCCGCCGTGGGATGCGTTGGCCGCTGGCCTGCGTTACGACGCCGCTCGGCCTTATCAAGCGGCGGTGCAGTACACCTACCCGTCGCCTTATGTGCCGCGGCTGCAGGCGCTGCGTCGCTACGCCGCGGCCAGCTTCGAGCCCGGCCTGCCGGTGGTGCAAGGCGCGCTGCGGCTGATGCAGCGCATCCACACCGACTTCGAATACGCGCCAGACAGCACCGACATCGACACGCCGCTGGCCGAGGTGCTGAAACAGCGTCGGGGTGTGTGCCAGGACTTTGCGCACCTGATGATCGGCGCGCTGCGCATGCTGGGCCTGCCGGCGCGTTACGTCAGTGGCTACCTGCTGACCGAGCCGCCCGAAGGTGGGCCGGCGCAAGTGGGCGCCGATGCCACGCACGCGTGGGTGCAGCTGTGGTGCCCGGGCACACCCGGCGTGCCCGGCGTGGGTACAACGGCGGGTGCAACGGCGCGTGCAACGGCCGCTGCCGCTGATGCCGCTGGCTGGCTGGACCTCGACCCCACCAACAACCGCGTGCCCGGCGCCGGCCATGTGCGGCTGGCGCTGGGGCGCGACTATGGCGATGTGGCGCCGTTGCACGGTGTCATACGCGGCGGTGGCCGCCACAGCCTGTCGGTGGGCGTCACCACGCGCGTGCTGCCGTCGGCCTGAGCGTCTGACGGCGCTGGAACGCC
>JAYUPP010000206.1:0-3766 GCA_043760045.1 Betaproteobacteria bacterium | reverse complement strand
GACCTAACGCCGTCGGGGGTCATGGCACTGCCCGTGCTGTGACCCCCGCAGGATGAATAGCCGATCAACCAGCTGCCGGAGTCCATTTTGGGAAGTACGTGGGATTGGCAGATCTTTCTGCAAGACACCGGCGGCGACCAGACCTACCTCCAGTGGTTGATGTCGGCCTGGGGCTGGACGCTCGCGGTGTCGGGGCTGGCGCTGCTGGTGGCTATGTCGGTGGGCTCGTTGATCGGCATCTTGCGCACCGTGCCGAACAAAGGGCTGGTGTTCTTCGGCAACGCCTGGACCGAGTTGTTTCGCAATATCCCGCTGCTGGTGCAGGTGTTTCTCTGGTACTACGCGCTGCCCGAAATCATCACGCCACTGAAGCAGGTTTCGAGTTTTTGGTTGATGGTGCTGGCGCTCGGGTTTTTTACCTCGGCGCGCGTGGCCGAGCAGGTCATGGCAGGCATCCAGGCGTTGCCCAAAGGCCAGGGCTACGCCGGTTTGGCGTTGGGTCTCACGCTGCCGCAAACCTACCGCTACGTGCTGCTGCCGATGGCGTACCGCATCGTGATTCCGCCGCTGACCAGCGAATCGATGAGCATCGTGAAAAACTCGTCTGTGGCATTCGCCATCAGCATTTCTGAGTTGACGATGTTTGCCCGTCAGGCGGGTGAGGAAACCTCACGCAACATTGAGATTTATCTCGCGGTCACGGTGCTGTATTTCATCTCGGCGTTTGTGGTGAACCGCATCGCACATTTGATCGAGCAACGCATGCAGGTGCCCGGAATGATTGGCGGTGGCAAGTGAGCGCCGGTGCACCGCGAGGCGCATGCCCATGAACCTCGACTTCTCGTTCTTGAATTGGGGCGTGGCGTCCAGCTTCGTGTTGAACGGGCTGCTGTTTTCGATGCAGCGGACGTTGGTGGCCATGATCGGCGGCATATTGCTCGGCACGCTGCTGGCGTTGATGCAGTTGTCGGGCAAGAAGTGGTTGGCGATGCCAGCTGCGGCCTATGTCAACTTGTTCCGGTCGATCCCGCTGGTGATGGTGATCTTGTGGTTTTTTCTGTTGATGCCACTGCTGACCGGGCGGCCGATGAGCGCCGAGTTGAGCGCGATGATCACCTTCACCGTGTTTGAGGCGGCGTATTACGCCGAGATCATGCGCGCCGGTATCCAGTCGGTTCCCAGAGGCCAGGTGTTTGCTGGTTACGCCGTCGGGTTCAGCTACTCGCAGACCATGCAGTTGGTGGTTTTGCCGCAGGCGTTTCGCAACATGCTGCCGGTGTTGATGACACAAACCATCATCTTGTTCCAGGACACCTCGCTGGTTTATGCGATCGGTGCCTACGATTTGTTGAAGGGCTTCGAGATTGCCGGCAAGAACTTCAACCGCCCGGTGGAAACCTACCTGATCGCCGCTGCCGTGTACTTTGCGATCTGCTTCACCTTGTCGATGCTGGCGCGGCGTTTGCAAAAGAAGATCGCCATCGTGCGGTGATGCACGCTGCGCAGCTCAGCCTGAAAGAACGCCAATGATCGATATCAAAAACATCTCCAAGTGGTACGGCAGCTTCCAGGTGCTCACCGACTGCAGCACCACCATTGCCAAGGGCGACGTGGTGGTGGTGTGCGGCCCGTCGGGGTCGGGCAAAAGCACACTGATTAAAACGGTGAATGCGCTGGAACCGATTCAAAAAGGCGACATCGTGATCGACGGCGTGTCGATCAGTGACACCAAAACCGATTTGCCCAAGCTGCGTTCGCGGGTCGGCATGGTGTTCCAAAACTTCGAGCTGTTTCCGCACCTGACGGTGACCGAAAACCTGACGCTGGCGCAAATGAAAGTGCTTTCGCGCAGCGCCGACGACGCTAAAACGCGCGGTTTGAAAATGCTCGACCGCGTGGGTTTGATGGTGCACAAAGACAAGTACCCCGGCCAGTTGTCTGGCGGCCAGCAACAGCGGGTAGCGATTGCGCGTGCGCTCAGCATGGACCCGATCGTCATGCTGTTCGACGAGCCGACTTCGGCACTCGACCCCGAAATGGTCGGCGAAGTGCTGGACGTCATGGTGCAGCTGGCGCACGAGGGCATGACGATGATGTGTGTGACGCACGAAATGGGTTTCGCGCGCAAGGTCAGCCACCGGGTGATCTTCATGGATGCAGGCAAGATCGTCGAAGACTGCAGCCGCGATGAGTTCTTCAACCATCCCGAGCAGCGCGCGCCGCGAGCCAAAGAGTTCTTGTCGAAAATCCTGCAGCACTGACCGCCGCTGGACGGATCACGCAGCAAAAAAATGGCCGCATGAAGCAGCCGTTTTTTTGATGGCAGCGCCAGTCAGGGCTCGACAGCCACGCCGCGCACGGCTTCGCCGCCGCCGATCGGGCCCAGCGCCCGCGCCGCGCCTGTCTTCAGGTCGATCTCGACCCAGCGCGATGCCTTGCCCGCGTTGTCGGTCAGAGCGGCGAATGCGGCGCCGGATACATCGGCGATGTCAAATGCCGCCGTCTTGAAGCTGCCTGCACCAAGTGCGCCCACGGTGCGCAGTTGCCCCGTGTTAGGCGACACGACCGGGGTGGCACCTTCCATTGATCCCTGCATCACCAGCACGCCGATGGCTGCGTCGATCGCGAAGTTGGTAGTGATCTTCTCGTTGGTTTTGTTGTACGTGTAGGCCACTGCGGTCACGGCAGGCGCGCTGCCCGCGTTGACATCGGCCGCCACGTAGGCGAGCGCGGCGTCGGACTGCATGCCTTCGAGCGTCACGTTGCCGTCCACCTGCGCGCCAGTGTCGGGGTGCAGGCGCAGGTTTAAGCCGCGGTCGCTGACCACTCGAACCCGGTCGCCCGTGGGACTGAAGTCGACGCCGTATTCACCGCTCGGCAACGCCAGGGCGATTGGAGCCCCGACGACGGTGGCCGCGCCGCTGGTCGCATCGACGCGGTACAGCTGCCCGCTGCTGCCGAGTGCATAGAGCTGGCCCTTGACGATGCGAAAATCGATGCCCAGCACGGTCTCTCCTGGCTGCAGGCCCGTCAGCGTTACTTTGGACAAGAGGCGACCGGGCTGCCCGGCATTGAAGCGGATCAGTTGGTTCGAGGTGGTGACCGCGACCACGCTTTCCTTGCGCGCGGGGCCCTCGACCACCGCCGGTGCGCCCGCGCATGCTGTCAACAGACCGGCCAGCAAAGCGGGTGCGGCGAAGCGGGTGGCGCGTTGGGCCCGGGAAGGGATGCGCGAAGCCAAGCGCGAAATGGACATTGGGGCAATAGGCATAGGTAGTTTCTTAAGTGTGAAAAGCAGAAAAGCACTCTGGCTTGATATCGGTTGCTAGCCGCGCGGCTTGAGACGGAACCCGAATGTCAAAATCGGGCAATGCGCACGCTGCAGTCTCCGACGATCACCCTGACGCGCCCCGACGACTGGCATTTGCACTTGCGCGACGGTGCTGCCATGGCGGCGGTGCTGCCCGACACCGCCCGCCAGTTTGCCCGCGCGGTGGTGATGCCGAACCTGAGGTCACCGATCACCACCACCGCATTGGCACTCGACTACGCCGCGCGCATCAGCAGTGCGGTGCCCGCAGGCCTCACGTTTGAGCCGCTGATGACGCTGTATCTGACCGATGTTTTGCCTGCCGACGAGATCATTCGCGCCCATGACGCCGGTGTGGTGGCGGTCAAGTTGTATCCGGCAGGTGCCACCACCCACAGCGACGCCGGTGTCACCGACTTGCGAAAAACCTATGCCACGCTCGAGTGCATGCAGCGC
>JAYUPP010000205.1:0-3777 GCA_043760045.1 Betaproteobacteria bacterium | reverse complement strand
AACACAGCAGCGCGCGGCTGGAACGCTTCATGCAACTGGCGGCCGACAACAACATGCAAGTGGTGCAGCCCACCAGCGCCAGCCAGATTTTCCACCTGCTGCGCCGCCAGATGGTGCGCCAGTTCCGCAAGCCGCTGGTGATCTTCACGCCCAAGAGTTTGCTGCGCAACAAGGACGCCACCTCGCCGCTGACCGAGTTCACGCGCGGTGAGTTCCGCACCGTCATTCCCGAAGGCGACAACAAGCTGGTGGCCGACAAGGTCAAGCGCGTCATCTGCTGTTCGGGCAAGGTCTATTACGACCTCGTGAAAAAGCGCGAAGAGCGCAAGGCCAGCGATGTGGCGGTGCTGCGGGTTGAGCAGCTTTACCCGTTTCCGCACAAAGCTTTTTCCACTGAGATGAAAAAGTACCCGAACGCCAACGAGGTGGTGTGGTGCCAGGACGAACCGCAAAACCAGGGCGCCTGGTTCTTCGTGCAGCACTACGTGCATGAAAACATGGTGGAAGGCCAGAAGCTGGGTTATGCCGGGCGGCCGGCTTCGGCGTCGCCTGCGGTGGGTTATTCGCACCTGCACCAGGAACAGCAGAAGGCGCTGCTCGAACAAGCCTTCGGCAAGCTCAAGGGCTTTGTGCTGAGCAAGTAAGCCAAGAACAGAAACGGACTAACTTTCGTGATGAAGGGCAACGTCCCAAGTCATGGAAGACTTTGAAATCAAGAGAAACAACATGTCTATCGTTGAAGTGAAGGTTCCGCAGCTGTCGGAATCAGTGGCTGAAGCCACGCTGCTGCAGTGGAAGAAAAAGCCCGGTGATGCGGTGGCGATCGATGAAATATTGATTGAGGTGGAAACTGACAAAGTGGTGCTGGAAGTGCCGGCGCCCGCTGCCGGTGTGCTGGTTGAAATCGTGCAGGCTGACGGCGCCACTGTGGCCGCCGAACAGCTGATAGCGCGCATCGACACCGCAGGCAAAGGCGCCGTTGTTGCGCCGGCTTCTGCACCGGCTTCTGCAACCGCTGCGTCCGCCGCCGTTGTCACCCCCGCACCTGCCGCTGCGGCTGCGGCGGCAGCAGGTGGCAGCAAAGCCGGCGTGGCCATGCCCGCTGCTGCCAAGCTGATGGCCGACAACAGCTTGCCCGCTGGATCAGTGGCCGGCAGCGGCAAAGACGGCCGCGTCACCAAAGGCGACGTGCTCGGCGCCGTGGCCAGTGCTGCTGCAGCGCCGCCTAAAGCTGCCCTTGCCCCCGCTGCTGCAGCCCCTGCCGCGGCACCCCGTTCGCTGCCCGCAGTGGCCGCACCCCCCGGCATGCACCTGGGCGACCGCCCCGAACAGCGGGTGCCGATGTCACGCCTGCGCGCGCGCATCGCAGAGCGCCTGGTGCAGAGCCAAAGCACCAACGCCATCCTGACCACGTTCAATGAAGTGAACATGGCGCCACTGATGGACATGCGCAAGAAGTTCCAAGAAAAGTTCGAGAAGGAGCACGGCGTCAAGCTCGGCTTCATGAGCTTCTTCGTCAAGGCGGCGGTGGCGGCGCTGAAGAAATATCCGATCATCAATGCCAGTGTGGACGGCCACGACATCGTCTACCACGGCTATTTCGACATCGGCATCGCGGTGGGCAGCCCGCGTGGCCTGGTGGTGCCGGTGCTGCGCAATGCCGACCAGATGAGTTTTGCCGACATCGAAAAGAAGATTGCCGAGTACGGCAACAAGGCCAAGGACGGCAAGCTGGGCATCGACGAGCTGACCGGCGGCACCTTCAGCATCAGCAACGGCGGCACCTTCGGCAGCATGCTGTCCACGCCCATCATCAACCCGCCGCAAAGCGCCATCCTGGGTGTGCACGCCACGAAAGACCGCGCGGTGGTTGAAAACGGCGTGGTGGTGGTGCGGCCGATGAACTACCTGGCAATGAGCTACGACCACCGCATCATCGACGGCCGCGAAGCCGTGCTGGGCCTGGTGACGATGAAAGACGCGCTGGAAGACCCGGCCCGTTTGTTGTTCGACATCTGAGGGCCCTGCCCATGAGCATCGAAAAAAAGAGTTTTGATGTTGTTGTCATCGGCGGCGGTCCTGGTGGTTACATCGCCGCTATTCGCGCGGCGCAGCTGGGCTTCAGCACGGCGTGCATTGATGAATGGAAAAACGCCGCTGGCGGGCCGGCGCTGGGCGGCACTTGCACCAACGTGGGCTGCATCCCCAGCAAGGCGCTGCTGCAAAGCTCTGAGAACTTTGACCACGCGGGCCACAGCTTTGCCGACCACGGCATCACGCTGAAAGAGCTGGCCATCGACGTGAAAAAAATGCTCGGCCGCAAAGACACGGTGGTCAAGCAGAACAACGACGGCATTCTTTTTCTGTTCAAGAAAAACAAGGTCAGCTTCTTCCACGGCCGGGGTGCCTTTTCAAAGGCCGTGGAAGGTGGTTATCAGGTCACGGTGGGCGACGAACTGCTGCAAGCAAAACACATCATTGTGGCCACCGGTTCCAGCGCGCGTGCGCTGCCGGGCGCTGCTTTTGATGAAGACAAAATTCTCAGCAACGACGGCGCCTTGCGCATTGCTGCGGTGCCCAAAAAGCTGGGCCTGATTGGTGCCGGCGTCATCGGGCTTGAGATGGGTTCGGTTTGGCGCCGGCTGGGTGCTGAAGTCACGGTGCTGGAAGGCCTGCCCACCTTCCTGGGCGCGGTTGACGAACAGGTCGCCAAAGAAGCACACAAGGCTTTTGTCAAACAAGGTTTGAAGATCGAACTGGGCGTCAAAGTGGTTGAGGTGAAGGCCACCAAGAAGGGCGTTGCCATTGCCTACACCAGCGCAGCCGGCGAGGCCAAAACCCTGGATGTCGACAAGCTGATTGTCAGCATCGGCCGCGTGCCTAACACCGAAGGTCTGAATGCCGCGGCCGTGGGCTTGCAGCTGGACGAACGCGGCGCCATCGTGGTGGACGCCGACTGCAAGACGAATCTGCCCGGCGTTTGGGCCGTGGGCGACGTGGTGCGTGGCCCCATGCTGGCGCACAAGGCCGAAGAAGAAGGTGTCGCGGTGGCAGAACGCATAGCAGGCCAACACGGCCATGTGAACTTCAACACCGTGCCCTGGGTCATCTACACCAGCCCTGAAATTGCCTGGGTGGGTGAAACCGAACAGCAGCTGAAAGCACGCGGCGCCGCCTACAAGGCCGGCACCTTCCCCTTTATGGCCAACGGCCGCGCGCGGGCCATGGGCGACACCACCGGCATGGTGAAGTTTCTCGCCGACGCCAACACCGATGAAATTTTGGGTGTGCACATCGTGGGCCCGATGGCCAGCGAGCTGATCGCCGAGGCCGTGGTGGCGATGGAATTCAAAGCCAGCGCTGAAGACATCGCGCGCATCTGCCACGCCCACCCGTCGCTGAGTGAAGCCACCAAAGAAGCCGCGCTGGCGGTGGCCAAGCGCACGCTGAATTTCTGAACCCACGGCGCGGCAGTTTCGTTTGGGCGTACACGAGCTTTATCAGGCCACGCTGGCCGAGCGCGGTTATGTCAGTGACCCTGCTCAACTGGCGGCGGTGGACGCGCTGGAGCGTTGCGAAACCGAATGGGCCGACTACAAAGCTCGCCGGCGCAATGCCATCACCAAGCTGCTGGTCAAGCCGCCGATTCCGCGGGGTGTCTACATGCACGGTGGTGTGGGGCGCGGCAAAAGTTTCTTGATGGATTGTTTTTTCCAGTCCGTGCCGCTGACGCGCAAGACACGGCTGCACTTTCACGAATTCATGCGCGAGGTGCAC
>JAYUPP010000204.1:0-3779 GCA_043760045.1 Betaproteobacteria bacterium | reverse complement strand
GCAAATGCTCGCCATAGCCGGGCTATGGCTGTGCTTTGCGCCTGGATTGGGCACGTTTTGACGCGCCTCTCGGGCACGCTCGAAAAACTCTCAACCTCGGAGCGCGGCGCTGTTTGGTGAATGCACGGTCAAAGACGGCGCCATCGAACAGAAGAACTTCGATACCTACCCGGCGATGTTGATGGCACAGATGCCGAAGGTGGAAACCATCGTCATGGGCAGTCGCGGCCTCTGGGGCGGCGTGGGTGAGCCCACCATTGCGCTGGCCGCACCGGCGGTGCTGAACGCCATCTTCGCGGCCACCGGCAAACGCATCCGCGACCTGCCGCTGAAACACCACAGCTTGAAGGCTTGAGCGAGCGCCGCACTGCCTGTCAGGTATGGCTCCCTCTGCCCTGAGGGAGAGGGAGCAACACAGAACCGCAGGCAGGCGGTTTCTGGGTGCTGTCTTGCTGCTTCCCGCCGCAGCCTGTGCCCACAACGTCGTCGACGACGGCATCCCCACACCGCTGACCGCGCAGGCCGGCAATGCGGCGACCGGCCGCGCCATCGTGGCCAGCCGGCAGACGGGTTTGTGCCTGCGGTGCCACAGCGGGCCTTTCGCTGTAGAACGCACGCAGGGCAATTTGTCCACCGACCTTTCTGGTGCCGGCAGCCGCTGGAGCGAAGCGCAGCTGCGCCTGCGGGTGGCCGATGCGCGGCGCTTGAACCCGGGCAGCCTGATGCCCAGTTTTCACCCCGCGCAGTTGCCCGACGACAGCACGGCACATGTGGGCCGCGCCTGGCCCGGCTTGCCGGTGCTCAGCGCACAGCAGGTCGAAGACGTGGTGGCGTTTTTGAAAGCGCAGCGTTGATGCGCCATCGCGGCAGTGTTGTCAACCGGCGTGACGTGCGGGTGGCCGGCGCCGCGCTGACCGCCTGGCAACACGGCGCGGCGCAGCTCAGTGGCAACCCGGCAGCGATGCAAGCCACCATCGCTGCTTTCACGGGCGGGCGCCCCGCCAGCACCGGGCGTGTGATGCTGGACATCGCGCCGCTGGTGGACAACGGCAACACCGTGCCGGTATCGGTGCGCGTGGAAAGTGCCATGACGGCCACCGACCATGTCAAGCGCATCGCGCTCTGCAGCGAACGCAACCCGCAGCCAGAGGTGGCGGTTTTTGTGTTGTCGCCCCTGTGCGGCCGCGCCGAAGTGGCCACCCGCATGCGCCTGGCCACCAGCCAGCGCGGGGTGGCGCTGGCCGAGCTGCAAGACGGCCGCTATTGCCAGCGCGCGGTGGACGTGGTGGTGACGCTGGCCGCTTGTGTGGAAGGTGGCTGAGATGAAGTTGAAATTGGGTTGAGATGGGGTTGACATGAGCCTGCGCGTTTTGTTGTACGCCCCCGCCCAGGCGCGCGTGGGCGACGTGGTGGAAATACGCGCCACGGCGGCCCACCCGATGGAAACCGGCTACCGCCGTGGCTCAGACGGCGACCTGCTGCCGCGCAACCTGCTGCGGCAGCTGGTGGCCAGCTTCAACGACCAGGTTTTTTTCAGCGCCGAATTTCATGCAGCGGTGTCGGCCAACCCTTATGTGTCGTTCTGGCTGCGTGTGCCCGGCAGCGGCCAGCTGCTGGTGCGCTGGATGGCCGACGGCGGCATCAGCCACGAAGTGAAACACGAGCTGCGGGCCACGGCTCAGGCCACTTGATGCGTGGTGCGTGGCGAGGCTGGCCCGGCTTTGTGGTGTGGGCCGCAGTGGCCACACTGATGGGCTGCAATGCGGCGCCTGCCGTGGCGCCGCCGGCTGAAACGCCACCGGCTGCCCACAGCACTGCAGCCACCGACACCACTGCCGACACCACTGCCGACACCGCAGGCAGTCGGCGTTCGGGCTACGACTTCATGAGCCCCGCCACACAAGCCCTGCAGCGCGACGACAGCGCCAACCCCGGCATGTTGTGGGTGCAGGGTGGCCAACAGCGTTTTGACGCCGACTGCCAGCGCTGCCACACCGCCAGCAGCCTGCGCGGCGCGGCCACACGTTATCCGGCCTTTGACGCTGTGCTGGGCAAACCCGTCGCGCTGGCCGGCCGCATCAACCTGTGCCGGCAGCGCCATGGCCCACACGCGCCCTGGGCCTGGGACAGCGAAGCGCTGCTGGAGCTGGAGGCTTTTGTGGCGCACCAGTCACGCGGCCAGACCATCGCCCCGCCCGCCGACCCGCGCCTGGCCCCGGCGCAGGCCGAAGGGCAAAAGCTGTGGCAACAAAGCCTGGGCCAGCTGCAACTGAGCTGCGCGCAGTGCCACGACCGGCAAGCCGGCCGCCGCCTGGCCGGCAGCATCATCCCGCAAGCGCACCCCACGGGCTACCCGCTTTACAGGCTGGAATGGCTGGCACTGGGCACCCTGCAGCGGCGCTTGCGCGGCTGCATGGGCGGCGTGCGCGCCGAGCCTTTTGCCTATGGCGCCGACGAGTGGGTGGCGCTCGAACTGTTCCTGATGCAGCGTGCCGCCGGCATGGTGCTGGAAACACCCGCCGTGCGGCCGTGACGCTGTTGATACGGGGCGGCGGCGCCGCGTCAGGGTGGGACAACCCGGGGCAACCCGACCGCCCGGACGCAGGGCGCACCAGGCGCGCGAGCGGGCATCATGCGGCCCTGCAACTGGCGATGGCTGTGCCCGGGCCCGGTGCGCCGGCGCTGGCCCGTTTTGCGCTGGCGGCACTGTTGCACCCGCACAGCCGCTTGCTGCAAACGAAGGGTTGAGATGCCGACCGAAGTGCCGACCGAAGTGCCACCCGAAGTGCAACCCGCCATGCAGCGCTGGTTGCAGCGCGCGGTGATCGGCCTGAACCTGTGCCCGTTTGCCAAAGCGGTGCACCACAAAGGCCAGATACGCTGGGTGTTGAGTGAAGCCTGCACACCCGAAGCGCTGCTGCACACCCTGCTGCACGAGCTGCAGCACCTGGCCACCACGCCCGCGCGCAAGACCGACACCACGCTGCTGGTGCACCCGCTGGTGCTGCAAGACTTTGCTGACTTCAACAATTTCCAGGCCGTGGTGGAAGCCGCCGTGGCCGACCTGGGCCTGGAGGGCGTGCTGCAGGTGGCGCCGTTTCACCCACAGTTCCGCTTTTCCGGCACGCGTAAAAACGCGCTGGAAAACAACAGCAACCGCGCGCCTTACCCCACTCTGCACCTGCTGCGCGAAAAAAGCGTCAGCCGTGCGGTGGCGGCCTTTCCAGAAGCTGCTCTGATCTTCGAAAAGAACATCAACACCCTGCGCAAGCTGGGGGCTGCGGGTTACCACAAGCTGCTGGCGGGCGACTGAGCCGTCAAGACATAACGGCAATGATGAACGGTACTGCCACGGACAGTGCGCGACCGCCACGCCGCCCCGGGACAAGCTCGCTTTTGACGGTTGTTCCTGTGCTGGTGACAATACCGGCATGAGCATCGCTGCCATTGACCTGCAAGCGCTGCGCCGCGCGCTCGGCATGCTGGAAGAAGCCCTGATGTTCTGGCACGCCCAGGGCGACGGCACGCCCCTGAAGCCGCATTTGCGCAGCGCCGTCATCCAGGCCTTCGAGTTCAGTTATGAACTGTCGGTGCGCCTGTTGCGGCGCACGCTGGTGGAGCGCTCGGCATCGGCCATGGCGGTCATTGACCTGTCATTCAGCGACCTGCTGCGCGCCGCAGCCGATGCCGGCCTGCTGCCCGACCCCCTGCGTTGGCGGCAGTGGCGCGAGCTGCGCAACGCCACGTCGCATGCCGACGATGAAGCCAAGGCGCAGGCC
>JAYUPP010000203.1:0-3783 GCA_043760045.1 Betaproteobacteria bacterium | reverse complement strand
GGGCGCCGACCATGGCCTGCAGGTGGCGCTGGACGACCCGCTGGAATTGCAGCTGGGCTGGGGCACGGAGAGCGAAAAAGTGTTCACCAGCCGTGTCGCCGACCTGAGCCCGGCCTACGGTTTTGGCGCGCCCCGGCTGGTGCTGACCGCATTCGACCCGTTGATGCGTTTGATGCGCTCACCGCAGGCGCCGCGCAGCTTCGAAAACCAGACCCCGGGTGCCATCGTCAAACTGCATGCGGCCGACGCCGGCATCGGCCTCGGAAAGGTGGAAGACGGTCCGCGCCTGGCGCACGCGCTGCACCACCGGCAAAGCGCTTACGAGCACTGCCGCACGCTGGCCGAGATTTGCGGCTTCGATTTTTACGCCGGCGCCGACGGCAAGTTGCAGTTCAACCGCTTTGCGCGGCGCAGCGCCGACAGCGTGCTGCAGCAGGGCATTGATGTACTGGATTTGCGTCGCACCGAAGTGGCGCCGCCCCGGGGCATCACCGTGGTGCCGGAAAGCCCCGCATCCAGCGCCGGTGACGAGACCTCGGTGTGGCTTGTGAAAGAGCCTTCCGCCCATGCCGCCACCGCCGGTGACGCCGATACCATGACCATCAGCAACCCGTTGCTGCGCACCCGCGCTGGCGCCCAGCAGGCCGCCAAAGGCTGGCACACGCAACGCGCGCGCAGCGGCACCACGCGGGCGCTGCTGCCGGGGCGACCGAAACTGCATTTGGGCCAGGCGGTGGAACTGCGCGGCCTGCCCGTGGACGGGCTGGACGGCTTGTATGAAGTGCTGACGCTGCAGCACCGGCTGGACGTGGTGCGCGGCTTCGGCACCTCGGTGCTGCTGGCGCGGCTGGACTGAGGTCCAGCACCCAAAACCCGTCACACCACATTCGGCACCAGGCAACCAACACCACACATGAACGTCGGCACCGACCTCATCGAACTGATCCGCGCCATCGTGCGCGCCGAGCAGCAGCGGCTGCATGTGGCCGAGCTGGCCGTTGTCACCAAAACCTATGCGCACGCCAGCGACAGCGACAAACACAACAGCGGCTGCGACGTCAAGCTGCGCGACAGCGGCCTGGAACTGCGCGCGGTGCCGGTGGCCACTCAGCGCATCGGGCAGGTGGCGATGCCAAACGTCAACGACCTGGTGCTGCTGAATTTTGTCGGCGGCGACGTGCACGGCGCGGTCATCGTGGCACGCCTGTACAACGACGTTGACCGCCCGCCAGAAGCCAAGGACCAGGAATGGGTTTATATCAGCGTGGACGCCGAAAAGTCCGACCTGCGACGGGCGCATTTCCAGTTTCCAAACGGCAACCAGGCGACGCTGATGGATGACAAGCTGGTGCTCGAAATGGGTGGCACCCAGCTCACCGTGCAACACGACGGCAATGTGGAAATCACGAGCCCGGGGGATATCAAGCTCGCGTGCGACGGCAACTTCAGCGTCGCCGCCAAGGGCAAGGTGGCCATCGAGGCACAAGGCAGCCTGGCGCTGAAGGCCGCCACCGGCGCGTCCCTGGAAGGCCTGACAGCGCTGGTGAAGGCCGAAACCAGTGCCGACCTGAAGGGCGGCGCGGCGGCTTCGGTGAAGGGCCCGCTGGTCACGCTGGCGGGCAACATCAGCGTCGCACCGGGGTAACAGAGCCGCACACCATGCCAGGCCCCCCCGTGACCATAGGCTGCGCCGTGATGGTGAGCCCCGGTGCCGCCGGCCCGCCCGACATGGGTTTCATCGTGCAGGTGCCACAAACGCAGATGCTGGCCGGTGGCCTGCCGCTGGCGGTCAGCGGTTCCCTGTGCCAGATGGTGAATTCACTGTCGGGTGTGCCGTACCCGCTGGTTATCGGGCCGCTGGGTTCCAGCGGACTGCGCATCAACGGGATGGCGCTGGTGCGCATGGGCGACATGATCCCCTCACCGCCCGGCGTACTGCAGGTGCTGGGCCCGCCGGCCGCGCCTTTTTTCAACGACACCTCACCGCCATGACCACCGTCACCACCCCCGCCGCCCATTTGGGCCGTGACCTGGCAGCGCTTTACCGCGTCACCGACGGCCGCCACGAAGACGTGGACCTGGCCACCGCTGAACATCTGCAGCGCGGCCAGCACCGGGCCGACCTGGCACTGGTGCAGGGTGTGGACAACGCGGTGCAAGCGGTGAAACACCGCATCAAAACCGAACGCGGCGAACTGGCGGCGCTGGGCCACCCCAGTTACGGGTCGCGCCACCACGAATTGATCGGCCAGCCGAACAGCGAAAACAACCGCAACCTGGTGAAGCTGTACATCCTGCAGGCGCTGGCGCAAGAGGCGCGCGTCGCAAGAGTTCTTGCGGTTGAAGTGCGGGTGGACCGCAAGGGCGCGCCCGACCGCGTGGATATCGTGCTCACGCTGTCTTTCATCGGCAGCCCGGTGCCGGCCAACCTGGTGGTGCCGTTCAGCTTCGCGGGGGCCAACCCATGAGCTACGTTGCCGAGCCCTATTTCGAGGTGGCCGAACAAATCCTCACCGGCCTGACCGGCGGTGTGGCGCGTGAAACGCACCGCTACTTCGCGGCCGCTGGCAGCTACCGGTTTGAGCATGACGACGCGCTGGCCGACACCGTGCAAATCATCGGCCAGGCCGGCGCTGAATTTTTCGCCTTCAAGCTTGGTATCGACTTCGGCATCACGGCCAACGGTGAGCTGGTTTTTGCCACCTCAGATGACGACCCTGCCCTGCCCGCCGCCGGCGCCACCTGGCCCGACGAGGCCAGCGAATTCCACGTCGCCTATTACCGTGCCGGAACTGAGGCGCTGCTGACCGACCGCAACGTGGGCAGCCTGACGCGCACCTTGGGCGAAGCCTTTGCGCGTGAACTGGCGGTGCTGCGCAAGCAGTTGGCGCTGGTGTACGACTCGGCCTTCATCGACACCGCCGAGGGCAGCGACCTCGACCGCGTGGTGGCGCTGCTGGCCATACAACGCCGGCGCAGCGGTTATGCCAGCGGCAAGGTGCGCTTTTTTCGCGACACACCGGCGCCGGCCGACATCAACATTCCCGAAGACACGCGTTTGTCCACCGCGCTGAACCCGCCCGCCGCTTTTGCCACCACCGCGCCCAAGGTGCTGCGCCGCGGCCAGCTGGCGGTGGAAGCCGAAATTCGTGCCCTGCTGCCCGGTGCGGCGGCGCTGGTGGCGGCGCGCAGCATCAGCGTCATCGACCGCGGCATCCTGGGCCTGTCGGGCGTTGAAAACGCAGCGCCCACGGTGCTGGGCGGCGCCGGCGAAACCGACGTGGAACTGCGCTTGCGGGCCAAGAAAGTGCTTGAAAGGGCCGGCCGCGCCACGCCGCGCGCGCTGGCGCTGGCGCTGGCTGAAAGCGCCGGCCTGAAAGACAACGACATCAACATCGTTGAAGAACTGGCGCTGCGGCCCGGTGTCGTCAAACTCTTTGTGGCGCGCGAACCCGAGGCCACGCTGGCCGCGCTGGTGGAACAAGCCGTGCTGGCCACACGCGCCGCCGGCATCCGCGTGGAACACAACCTCAGCGTGGCGCTGCCCTTCACCCCCGACAGCAACCTGCCCGTCATAGCCGAGCGCGATGAAGGCGAAACCACCGAAGACCCGCCGGGTGGTGGTTTTCAGCTGCCGCTGGCCATCGACGTCACGGTGTTCCCCGACAACCCGCGCATCGCCGGCGCCGAAAGAGACAAGCTCGAGGCCGCCATCAAGGCCGCGTTGATGGTCGAAGTGGATGCATCGGCCATCGGCGGCACCCTTGTCTACAACCGCATGGT
>JAYUPP010000202.1:0-3783 GCA_043760045.1 Betaproteobacteria bacterium | reverse complement strand
ACGGCAAGGCGCGCTGGACCTGCCGCACGCACGTGGCCAAGGTGGTTGACGCGGGCGGCCAGCTGGAAATCGCGCCGCTGGCCAACCTGCCGGTGATCAAGGACCTGGCCACCGACATGACCGAGTTCTTTGACAAGTGGGCGCGTGCCAAAGGCCAGTTCACGGGCACCCAGACCCGCCACGACGACTTTGCGCGGGTCTCGCCCGCTTCGCCAGAGCGCCAGGCGGCCAACGCCGGCATCGAGTGCATCGGCTGCGGTGTCTGCCAGGCTTCCTGCGACGTGGTCACCTGGCGGCCCGACTACCTGGGCCCGGCCGCGCTGAACCGCGCCTGGACCCTGGTCAACGACGTGCGCGATGTCAACCAGACCGAACGCCTGCGCGCCGTGGCCGGTGACGCCGGTTGCCACGCCTGCCACACGCAAGGCTCGTGCACCGAGCGCTGCCCCAAACAACTGGCGCCCACGCTGGCCATCGCCGGCCTCAAGCGCACCGTGGCCAGGGCTGCCGTGCGCGGCGAGCTGTGAACACGCCAGCGATGAACGCCGACCCAGCCCTGCACCTGGCCGTCGCACAAGCGCGCCGCTGGTACTGGCAGCGCATCAGCGCGATGGTGCTGGCGCTGTGCGTGCTGGTGCACCTGGTGGTGATGGTCTACGCCGTGCGCGGCGGCCTGAGCGCGGCCGAGATCCTGGGCCGCACGCAGGGCAACTGGGCCTTCGGCGCTTTTTATGCGGTCTTCGTTGTCGCCTGCGCGGTGCACGTGCCGGTGGGGGTGGCCAACATCGCGCGTGAGTGGTGGGGCTTCAGCGAACGCGCGGCGCGTGCGTTGTCGCTGACGCTGTCGCTGCTGCTGCTGGTGGCCGGGCTGCGCGCGGTGGTCGCCGTGGTGTGGCTGCCATGAAGCGGCGCAACGACCAGCGCGCCCGCTCGCACCCGGCGTACTGGGCCTTTCTGATGCACCGGCTGTCGGGCCTGGGCCTGGCGCTGTTCTTGCCGCTGCACTTCTGGGCCCTGGGCCAGGCCTTGCATGGCGCTGCGGCACTGGACGGTTTTTTGAAGTTCGCCGACCAGCCGCTGGTCAAGGTGGCCGAATGGGGCCTGGTGGTGCTGCTGGCGTTGCACATGATGGGCGGTGTGCGCCTGCTGCTGATTGAATTCGGCAGCGCTTCCGGTCTGCGCAAGAATTGGATCGCTGGCGCGCTGGGTTTTGCCGCTGCCAGCGGCATGGCCTTTGCGCTGGCGTTGTTCGTTTGAACGAGGCCGCGATGGCGCGCAGCTACCCGCACCTTGCAGACCTGAAATTTCTGGAGACAAATCGCATGAACACCGCTTGCTTCAACATCACCCGCCGCTTCGCTCTGCGCCAAGTCGCTGCAGTCAGCGCCGCGCTGTTGCTCGGAGCCGCCGCGTCACCGGCTTTGGCGCAGGCCTGGCCGGCCAAGCCGGTGCGCATCGTGGTGCCCTTTGCGCCGGGCGGCTCGACCGACGTGATCGCGCGCATGGTGGCGCAAAAGCTCACCGCGCTTTGGGGGCAGACGGTGGTGGTGGAAAACCGCGCCGGTGCGGGCGGCAACGTGGGTGCCGACGTGGTGGCCAAGTCGCCGGCCGACGGCTACACGCTGCTGATGGCCTCGGGCAGCATCACCATCAACCCGCACCTGTACAAGAACATGCCCTTCGACACCCGAAAAGACCTGGTGCCGATTTCCAACGTGGCCAGCGGCCCGATGCTGGTGGTGGTGCCCGACGGCTCGCCGGCCAAGACCCTGAAGGACCTGGTCGCGATGGCCAAGGCCAAGCCAGGGGCCTTGAACTTTGGCTCGGCGGGGGTTGGCAGCCAGGTCCACCTGGCGGCGGAAAACTTCGCCGACGCGGCCGGCATCGACATCAGCCACGTGCCCTACAAGGGTGAGGCCCTGGCCTTTACCGACCTGATCGGCAGCCAGACGCAGTTCATGGTGGGCAACTTCGCTGCGGCTTCGGCGCTGCTGGGCAAGAGCCGCCTGCGCGCCCTGGCCGTCACCGGCAAGCAGCGCCAGCCGCAATTGCCCGACGTGCCCACCGCCATCGAAGCCGGCTTGCCTGGCTTCGAGAACTACGGTTGGTTCGGCTTGCTGGCACCGGCCGGCACGCCAGCCGACATCGTCGCCAAAGTTCAGCGTGACACCGCCAAGGTGCTGGCTGAAACCGAAACCAAGGCCCGCCTGTACGTGCAGGGCATGACCGCGCTGGCCAGCACACCGGCCGAGTTTGGCCAGCAGATGGACGCCGAGCTGGTGCGCTGGGGCACGGTGGTGAAAAACCGCAAGCTGTCGCCGCAATGAAGCGCGCTGCAGTGGTTGGCAAGGACACCCGATGAAGATCGACCTGCAGGCGGTGGAAGAAGCTGCCAAGGCGCTCTACATCCGCGCCCTGAAAGAGCTGCCGCCCGACGTCAAGCGTGGCCTGGACCGCCTGCAGGCCTTTGAGACGGCGCCCACCGCGCGCCGGGTGCTGGCCACGATGGTGAGCAACATCGAAGTCGCCGAGCGCACCAGCAACCTGCTGTGCCAGGACACCGGCGTGCCGATCTACAACGTCTGGATCGGCCGTGGCGTGGAAGTCGATGGCTTTGCGTTGAAGCAGGCTTTGCGGCGCGGCTGCGAACGTGCCACCCGCGAGTACCCGCTGCGCAGTTCGGTGGTGCACCCACTGACCCGCCAGAACGAGCACAGCTCGTGTGGCATCGAGGTGCCGGTGATCCACGTCGACTTCATCGACGCGCCCGATCGACTGGAGATCGAGATGGTGCCCAAGGGCAGCGGCTCCGAGAACAACTCCTTTCTGAAGATGGCGATCCCGGCCGAGGGCGTCGACGCCATCAAGACCTTTGTCATCGACTGCGTGCTGGCGGCCGGTGGCAAGACCTGCCCGCCGACCATCGTCGGCGTCGGCCTGGGCGGCACGTCCGACCTGGCCGTGGCGCTGGCCAAGCGCGCTGCCACGCGCGAACTGGGCACGCACTGTGCCGACGCCGACGGCGCGGCGCTGGAAGTGCAGCTGTCGGCCGCGGTGAACCAATTGGGTGTGGGCCCGCAGGGCCTGGGCGGCGACTCGACGGCCTTTGCTGTGCACATCGAGCTGGCGGCCACCCACATCACGATGAACCCGATTGCCGTGAACATGCAGTGCCATTCGGCGCGCCGCGCGCGCGCCACCTTCACGCCGGGCGGCGTGAGCTACGGTTTCTAGAGCCGCCCAGGTTCGCCGCCAACGCCCGGACTCGCGTCATCAACACCCGCAACACGCCATGGCCCACCACGAATTCCAGATGCCGGTGAGCGAGGCGCAGGTGCGTGCCCTGCGCGTCAACGACACCGTCACCCTGCAGCGCACGCTTTACGGCATTCGCGACGCCACGCAAATCCACCTGTTCGACCGCGGCCGCCAGACGCGCTTCGACTTGAATGGGCACGCCGTGATCCACACCGCGCCCAACGTGAAGAAGGTGCCGGTGAGCAGCCACTTCCCGGCGGGTTATGAGCCGGTCTGCATCGGCACCACCACGTCCGACCGCATGGAGCGCTTTACGCAGCCCTTGATGCAGCAGCACGGCGTGCGGCTGATCGTCGGCAAGGGCGGGCTGCGCGAAGGCTCGTCGCAAGCGTTCGCAACGCTGGGCGGCGCCTACCTGGCCATCGTGGGCGGCACGGCGGCGCTGGAAACCACCTGGGTCGAACAGATCGAGGACGTGGACCTGGACGACCTGAACCCCGAGTCGCTGTGGAAGTTCCGCATCAA
>JAYUPP010000201.1:0-3788 GCA_043760045.1 Betaproteobacteria bacterium | reverse complement strand
TCAGGCCCTTGCTGGCCAGCTCGGCCCAGGTGCGCCCCAGGCCGGCGGCGCGCGCCACCCAGATCAACACCTGCAGGTCGCGCAGGCCGCCGGGGCTTTCTTTGCAGTTGGGTTCCAGCGCATAGGGCGTGCCCTCGTACTTCACATGCCGCTGCCGCATTTCCAGCGTCTTGGCGCGCAAAAACGCCACCGGGTCCATGGCCGCGGCCAGCGCGCTGCACATGGCTGCAAACAGCGGCCGCGCGCCGGCCACCGGCCGCGCTTCCAGCAGCGCGGTTTGCACCGTCACGTCGCGTGCCGCTTCGGCCAGGCATTCAGGCACCGTGCGCACCGAAGAACCGATCTCCAGGCCCGTGTCCCAGCAGGTTGAAATGAAGCTTTCGATGGCGCTGCGGGCATCGGCGCAGGGTTCGGTGGGCAGCAGCAGCAACACGTCCACGTCGGAATGCGGAAACAGCTCACCCCGGCCGTAGCCGCCTACCGCCACCAGTGCTGCACCGGCTGGCAGGCCTGCGGGGCCCCACAGCGCTTGCAAGGTCGCGTCGACATGGCGCGACAGCGCCTTGATCAGGCGCGCTGCAGCGGTGGCGGTGGGGCGTGCATCGCGAAACTGCGCCAGCAGCTCGGCTTTGCCTTGGGCGAAGGTGGTGCGGGTAACGGCCGCCAATGGAGCGGTCATGCGAAAGTCATGCGGCGGTCATGCGAAAGTCATGCGGCGGTCATGCGGCGGTCATGCGGCGGTGAAGCGACTTGCTTCGCGTGTTCACACTGCAACGGCCAACGCCTGCCCGTAACCTGCGGTGGCAAAAGCCGGCGGCGGCGGGCTGCCGGCGCTGACCGTCAGCACTTCGTAGCCGGCCTCGGTAACCAGCACCGTGTGTTCCCACTGCGCCGACAAAGACCGGTCGCGCGTGACGATGGTCCAGCCGTCATAAGGGCGGTTGCCTTTGCGGTCTTCTTTGATCTCGCGTTTGCCGGCGTTGATCATTGGCTCGATGGTGAAGATCATGCCCGGCGCGAGTTCTTCAAGGGTATGCGGCCGCCCGTAGTGCAGCACCTGCGGTTCTTCATGAAACCTGGCCCCGACACCATGGCCGCAGAACTCGCGCACCACGCTGAAGCCGGCGTTTTCGGCAAATATCTGAATCGCATGCCCCACGTCGCCCAGCCGGGCACCGGGCTTGACCTTGACGATGCCGCGCCACATGGCTTCAAAGGTGAGCTGGCACAAACGGCGCGCGGCAATGCTGCCTTCGCCCACCACATACATGCGGCTGTTGTCGCCGTGCCAGCCGTTTTTGATGACGGTGACGTCGATGTTGATGATGTCGCCATCTTTCAAAGGCCGGTCATCGGGAATGCCGTGGCAGACAACGTCGTTCAAGCTGCTGCAAAGCGAAGCCGGGTAAACCGGGTAGCCCTGGGGCTGGTAACCCAACGTGGCCGGTATGCCGCCCTGCACATGCACCATGTGGTCGTGTGCCAGCTTGTCGAGTTGCAGCGTGGTGACGCCGGCCCTGACGTGGTGTGTCAGCAGGTCCAGCACTTCGCTGGCCAGCCGGCCGGCCAGGCGCATGCCTTCAATGTCGGTGGCGGTTTTGATGGTGATTGCCATAGCTGGTGATTATCGCCCGGCCCCTAAAATCTGATTTTTTTCTCCAGCCCGAACCGGCCCCGCATGAGCCCAACGCCCGTGAAATTGATGCACGTTGATGGCGGCAGCGCGCTGCCGCCAGCAAATCTCATGTGCTTTGAGGGCGGCAGCGCACTCTCTGCTTTTCGCAGCCAGGCGCTGCGGGTGCGCTTGCAGGCGGCATGCCCGCGCGTCACCGGTCTTGCTGCGCAATACGTGCACTGGGTTGCTTTTGACGCGCCAGCTGACCGTTTTGTGGTGGACAAGCTGCAGGGCCTGCTGACTTATGGCGACCCGTTTGTGGGCCCCGCCACGGCGCACCGGGTGGTGGTGATGCCGCGCCTGGGCACCGTGTCGCCGTGGGCCAGCAAGGCCAGCGACATCGCGCGCAACTGTGGTGTGCAGGGCCTGCACCGCATCGAGCGGGTCATCGAATACAGCCTCACCCTGAAGGCCGGCTTGTTCAGCGCCGCCAAGCCGCTGGATGCCGATGAGCGCCAGGCGCTGGCCGCTGTGCTGCACGACCGCATGACCGAGGCCGTGGCTTTCGACCGCGACGCAGCAGCGCGCTTGTTCGACACCCTGCACGCCGAGCCGCTGGCCCATGTGGACCTGCTGGGCCAGGGCCCGGGCGGGGGCCGCGCCGCACTGGTGCGCGCCAATGGTGAATTTGGGCTGGCATTGTCTGACGACGAAATCGACTACCTGGTGGCGGCGTTTGCGCAGCTGCAGCGCAACCCGAGCGACGTCGAGCTGATGATGTTTGCCCAGGCTAACAGCGAACATTGCCGTCATAAAATTTTCAACGCGCGGTTCACCATTGACGGCATTGAACAGCCGCACACGCTGTTTGGCATGATTCGCCACACTGAAAAAACGTCGCCGCAGCACACCGTGGTGGCCTACGACGACAACGCGGCGGTGATGGAAGGCCACCGCGTGCAGCGCTGGCTGCCGCAGGGTTACACGAATGCGCCGCAGTACGGTGCGCGCGACGAAACCGCCCATGTGCTGATGAAGGTGGAAACGCACAACCACCCCACCGCCATTTCACCCTTTGCCGGCGCCAGCACCGGCGCCGGTGGCGAAATACGGGACGAAGGCGCCACCGGCAGGGGCGCGCGGCCCAAAGCCGGGTTGACGGGGTTCAGTGTCAGCAACCTGCACCTGCCCGGCACCTGCGAACCTTGGGAACAAAACCCGATCGGCAAGCCAGAACACATTGCCAGCGCGCTGCAGATCATGAGCGATGGGCCGCTGGGTGGCGCCGCTTTCAACAATGAATTTGGCCGCCCCAACCTGGGCGGTTATTTCCGGGTTTTTGAACAAGACGTGGCGGGCCTGCGCCGCGGTTACCACAAGCCCATCATGATTGCTGGCGGGCTGGGCAGCATCAGCGCCAGCCAGGTCAAGAAGCTGCTGTTTGGCGCCGGCACGCTGCTGGTGCAACTGGGAGGGCCGGGCATGCGCATCGGCATGGGCGGCAGCGCGGCCAGTTCGATGGCGGCGGGCAGCAACACCGCGGCGCTGGACTTCGACAGCGTGCAGCGTGGCAACCCCGAGATTCAGCGCCGCGCGCAAGAGGTCATCAACCACTGCTGGAGCCTGGGCGAGCTGAGCCCCGTGTTGGCCATCCACGACGTGGGTGCGGGTGGCATCAGCAATGCGTTTCCCGAGCTGGTGGACGGCGCCGGCAAAGGTGCCACTTTCGACTTGCGCAAGGTGCCGCTGGAAGAAAGCGGCCTGGCGCCGAAAGAAATCTGGTGCAACGAAAGCCAGGAACGGTATGTGCTGGCCATCAAAGCCGATTTGATGCCGCTGTTTGAGCAAATGTGCCTGCGTGAACGCTGCCCTTTTGCGGTGGTGGGCGTGGCCACCGACGAACGCGAACTGGTGCTGGTGGACAGTGCCGATGTCGACCCGAAAACACAGCGCGTGATCGACATGCCGATGCACGTGTTGCTGGGCAAACCGCCCAAAACACACCGCGACGTGCAGCGTGTGGTGCGCAGCGAAGCGGCGCTGAACCTCACCGGCGTGAAACTCGAACGGGTGGCGCTGGACGTGCTGCGCCACCCCACCGTCGCCAGCAAACGCTTTCTGGTCACCATCGGCGACCGCACGGTGGGCGGCATGAACCACCGCGACCCGATGG
>JAYUPP010000200.1:0-3793 GCA_043760045.1 Betaproteobacteria bacterium | reverse complement strand
CAGCGTGTGGGTGGGGTCGGGTTGGGGGCCGGGGCCCGCGGCCACCGTGCTCTTCTGTGTGCTTCTCATGGCCAGTACAGTGCTTCAATCTGTGATGTTCAGTGTATCGGTTCTGTACTGCTGAACGGAACTAGACTGCGGCCATGGTTTCACTCCCACCCCAGTCTTTCCTGGCATCCGCCGCCACCGCGCTGTCGGCGGCCGAGCTCAGCAGCTTGCTGCTGTTCGCCACCGCCATGGCCTTCACGCCCGGGCCCAACACCACGCTGGCGGCGGCGCTGGCAGCCAACCACGGCCTGCGCCATGCGCTGCGTTTTGTGCTGGCGGTGCCTGTTGGCTGGGGCTTGCTGTTGATGGGCTGCACGCTGGGGCTGGGCGCGCTGCTGCAGCAGCAGCCGGCGCTGCATGCGGTCGTGAAGTGGGGCGGCCTGGTTTACATGGTGTGGCTGGCCTGGAAGCTGGCACGCAGCGGCCACCTGGCGCAGGCCGATGCCCGCCTTTTTGATGTCGGTTTCGCCAAAGGCGTGGCGCTGCAGTTTGTCAACATCAAGGCCTGGATGAATGCGCTGCTGATCACCGCCGGCTGGGTGACGGTGGCGCAGCCGCTGGCGCAGGCCGGCGCTGCACAGCTGCCGTGGGCGCGCCTGGCGGTGGTGCTGCCGCTGATGATGGCCTACGGTTTTGCCAGCAACTTCACCTACGCGGTGGCGGGGTCGGCGCTGCGCGGCTGGCTGGCGCACGGCCAGCGTCTGCTGGTGTTCAACCGCCTGCTGGCGCTGGTGCTGCTGGCCACCGTGGTGTGGATGGCGCAGCTGTGAGCGCCAGCGTGCCACCCCAACCCGCCAGCGTGCCACCCCAACCCGCCAGCGTGGTGGGCTCGGCTGCAGCGCAGCCCTCCAGCGCCGACGTCAGACGCGGGCTGCTGCTGGGCGCCTTGGGCGTGGCGATGTTTGCCATGACTTTGCCGATGACGCGGCTGGCGGTGGGCGACACCAGTGCGCCGCAGTTGCCGCCGGCTTTCGTCACTGCCGGCCGCGCGGCGGTGGCCGGGCTGCTGAGTGTGCTGTACCTGCTGGCCGTGCGCGCGCCGCGCCCGCCGCGTGCACAGTGGCCGGCGCTGGCTTTGTGTGCCCTGTGCACGGTGGTGGGTTTTCCGCTTTTTCTGGCGCTCGCGCTGCGCCAGGTGGACGCCATGCACGCAGCGGTGGTCACCGGCTTGATGCCGCTCGCCACCGCCGTGGTGGGTGCACTCGTGCTGCGGCAGCGGCCTTCACTCGGGTTCTGGCTGTGTGCGCTGCTGGGCTGCGCGCTGGTGCTGTCTTTTGCCGCCTGGCAAGGCAGCGGGCGCCTGAGCGGGGCCGACGGTTACTTGCTGCTGGCGGTGCTGGCCGGGGCTGTGGGTTACGTGGCCGGCGCGCGCGCTTCAGCGGTGATGCCGGCGCAGCAGGTCATCAGCTGGCTGCTGGTGGCCAGCCTGCCGTTCACTGTGCCGGCCATGCTGTGGTGGTGGCCGCAGCAGCCGGCCAGCCCAGGGGCCTGGGTGGGTTTTGTTTATGTGTCGGTGTTTTCGATGTGGCTGGGCTTTTTTGCCTGGTACCGCGGCTTGGCGCTGGGCGGTGTGGTGCGCGTCAGCCAGGTGCAACTGGTGCAGCCTTTTCTGGCGCTGCTGTTTGCAGTGCCGGTGCTGGGTGAACGGCTGCAGCCGCTGACGCTGGTGTTTTCGCTGGCGGTGATTGCGGTGGTGGTGGTGGGCCGGCGCATGCCGGTGTCGCGCCCGGCGAGGGCTTGATGGCAAAGACGAGGCTTCGAAGTCGGTTGACCTGCCGCCACGGCGGTGCCCCGGCCGTGAAGGCTAACGACTAAAGTGAATCTACCGGAGACTGTCCCATGAACTGGACCCTGGCCCGGCGCGCCGCGCGCCTGAACCCCAGCACCATCCGCGAGATTCTGAAGATCACCGAGCGGCCCGGCATCATCAGCCTGGCCGGTGGGCTGCCGTCGGCCGACAGCTTTCCGGTGGCCGCCATGCAGCAAGCCACCGCGCGGGTGCTGCGTGAACAGCCGCGCGAGGCGCTGCAATACGCCGCCAGTGAAGGGTATGCGCCGCTGCGTGCATGGGTGGCCGCTGAACTGTCGTCACAGGGGCTGCGCTGCACGGCAGACCAGGTGCTGATCACCACCGGTTCGCAGCAGGGCCTGGACCTGGTGGGCAAGGTCTTGATCGACCCCGGCAGCACGGTGGCGGTGGAGTCGCCCACCTACCTGGGCGCGTTGCAGGCCTTTGCGCCTTACGAGGCCGAATTTTTCAGCGTGCCTGGCGACGACGACGGCCCCACGCGCGCCGGCCTGGCAGCGGCGGCGGCACAAGGTGCGCGCTTCATGTATCTGCTGCCCAATTTTCAGAACCCCAGCGGCCGTTGCCTGGGTGCTGCACGGCGCCTGGCGCTGGCGGCGGCAGCGCTGCAGGCCGGGCTGCCGATCGTGGAAGACAACCCTTACGGCGACCTGTGGTTCGACGCCCCACCGCCGCCGCCACTGGCCGCCAGCCTGGGTGTGGGCGAGGGCGGCGCCGCCGTTTATCTGGGCTCGTTTTCCAAGGTGCTGGCGCCCGGTTTGCGGCTGGGTTATGTGGTGGCGCCGCCGCTCTTGTACCCCAAGCTTTTGCAGGCCAAACAGGCTGCCGACCTGCACACGCCGGGTTTCAACCAGCGCGTGGTGTACGAGGTCATCAAAGACGGCTTTTTGCGTGAACACGTGCCCACCATCCGCGCGCGCTACAAGCTGCAGCGCAACGCGATGCAGTCTGCGCTGCTCACCCATCTGCTGGGCCTGCAGGGGGCCGACGGCAGCCGCGTGCGCTGGCAAGAACCTGCGGGCGGCATGTTCTTCTGGCTGCAGCTACCCAGCGAAGTGGATGCCACGGCGCTGCTGCCGCTGGCCGTGGCGGCCGGCATGGCCTTTGTGCCCGGGGCACCGTTCTTTGCCGAAGGGGGCCACGCCAACACCCTGCGTTTGAGCTTTGTGACCGTGCCGCCCGCGCAGATTGAGGCCGGGGTGGCGGCGTTGGCGGGGGTGTTGAAGGCGGCGCTGGTTTGATTGCGGGCGTTGCCCTGCAACTTTAAAGTTAGTGCAGCGCACCGCGCAGCCGCACCCATTCTTCAAATTCACTGCTCTCGAAGCGGTAGCGGCCGTGCTCCAGCTTGGCCAGCAGCGCCACCCGTGGCGCGCACAGCCGGCGCAGCGCGTTTTGGGCCATCGACACCTTGGCCGTTTCACCCAGCCCCAGCAGGTCACCCAGCCGCGTCAGCGCCGTGCTGCTGTGCAGGTCGTTCACGCCCTGCGCCAGCAGCAGCAGCAGCGCACGGTCGGCCGCGATCAAGGTGCGCCAGGTAGCGGCAAAACCCAGTTCATCATGGATGCGCTCGCGGGTGTGCTCAAGGGCCGCAGCCGCGCCCTGCGTTTGGTAGACAAGATAGCGCTCCAGATACCAACGAAAGAACTGCGGTGTTTCGTTCAGGGCTGTATAGGCTGCCAAGGCGTCGGCCGCTGCCAGGCGGTGGCGGGCCAGCTGGTTGGTGCGTTTGACCAGGGCTTCGACAAAAGGGCGACCCAGCAGATCGAAGGGTTCGACCACCGCCCAGTTGTAGAACGGCGCCGATGGCTTGCCGAACATCTCGCGCAGCGCTGACTCTGACGACCCTGCGAAGACCACCTGGATGCGCGCCTTGCGCACGTCCAGCCCGGCGCGCAAGGCATGGGCCAGGGTGGTGTGCTCGGGCCGCGCCAGCACCTG
>JAYUPP010000199.1:0-3806 GCA_043760045.1 Betaproteobacteria bacterium | reverse complement strand
CCGGTCAGGTGCATTGGTGTAGCTCGGCACGCCTGCGCGCGCAACCTACGGTGTTGCTCGGGACGGGCCGCCTGAATTCACAAAGCCATCTTGTCTAGAGTGGGTTTTCAGCGCTCAGCGCCGAGTGCCAATGCCCGCTGGCGCTGCAGCTCAGGTTCAGCTGTGGCGCCAGCTTCGGCGGCTGCCGCCTCGCGCTGGTTCGGCCAGCCTTGCAAGTGTTTCAGGGCCAGCGCCGCCAGTGCTTCGATCCACACGGGCTCATCATTCAGGCACGGCACATAACTGAAAGTCTGCCCGCCAGCGGCCATGAAAGCGTGCCGCGCTTCCTGATTGATTTCTTCCAGCGTCTCCAGGCAATCGGCGACAAAACCCGGGCACATCAGGTCCACGCGTTTCACGCCTTCTGCGGCCAGTTTCACCAGCGTGGGCTCGGTGTAGGGCTGCAGCCATTTGGCCTTGCCGAAGCGGCTTTGAAAGGTGACCACCATCTCGGCCGGCGCCAGGCCCAGTGCAGCGCCGAGCAGCCGCGCGGTTTTCAGGCACTGGCAGTGGTAGGGGTCGCCCAGCAGTAAAGAACGCTCGGGCACGCCGTGAAAACTGAGCACCAACTTTTCACCCCGGCCGTGCGCCAACCAGTGCTGGCGCAGGCGCTGCGCCAAGGCTTCGATGTAGCCCGCGTCGTCGTGGTACTGATTGATGAAGCGCAGCTCGGGCACACGGCGTGTGGTGGCTGCCCACCGGCCGATCTTGTCAACGATGCTGGCGGTAGTGGCCGCTGCATATTGCGGGTAGAGCGGCAACACCAGAATGCGCGTGACGCCTTCGGCCCGCAGGTTGTCCAGCACCTGCGGGAGCGACGGGTTGCCGTAGCGCATGGCGTGGCGCACGATCACGTCCACGCCCGCCTGGTTGAAGTGTTGCGCCAGCGCTTGCTGCTGGCGCGCGGTCCACACCGCCAGCGGCGAGCCTTCGGGCATCCACACGCTGGCGTATTTGGCGGCCGACTTGGCCGGCCGCGTGCGCAAGATGACGCCGTGAAGAATCAACCACCAGGGCAGGCGGGGAATTTCCACCACCCGTGGGTCACTCAGAAATTCGGCCAGGTAACGGCGCAGCGCCGGCGCGGTGGGCGCTTCGGGCGTGCCCAGGTTGACCAGCAACACAGCGGTGCGCTCAGGCTGGCCGTGGCTGTAGGGCGGTTCGTTGCGGTAGCTCATGCGCTGGCAACACGGCAGCCGCGCGGGTTCAACGCAGCTCCAGCGGCACTTGCGGCTGCGTGTCGGCAAAACGCAGCACATCGAAGCTGACGCAGGCTGAGCCGGGGTCGGTGGGCGTGCCACCCAGGCCGACCGTGCCGCTGCCGTGCAGCGTGCAGCTGCCGCGCCGCAGGCTGACGATTTCGCCGTCGTAGAAGCGCACGTAGGTGCCGTTGTAGCTGAGGTCGGTGAGCTGAAAACTGCCGCTGTGCCAATCAACGCGCGCATGCGAACGCGAAACCCGCGAGTCGTCCACACAGAAACTGGCTTGCGGGCTGCGGCCCAGCACCACCGGCACCTGCTGGCTGGCAAACACGCGGTGCAGGCCGCCCCACACCAGGCGCAGGCCGTCGGGTTCAGACACAGCGCCCACTTCGCCAAACTGCGTCACGGCGATCGAGTCGCCGATGCCGCGCCGCCAGCCCAGCACATGCACCTGCACCGGCTCGGCGCGGCCGCGCAGCACCAGCTTGTCCAGGCTGCGAAAACGGGCGCGCACTTCCAGCGCCAGGCCGCTAATCACTTCGGCCGTTAGCAGTGTTTCGTTGTCACCGGCATGGTCCAGCAATCGTGCGGCCACGTTGACAGCGTCGCCGAAACAGTCACCGCTCATTTCCACCACCTCACCCCGCGCCAGCGCCACCTGCAGCCGCAGCGCGCGCAGCCCCACCGAGGCGCCACGCTCGTTGCCGCGCGACACCATGCCTTCCAGCACCTCGTGCATGTGCATCGAAGCCTGCACGGCAGAGGCCGGGTCGTCAAACACCGACATCAGCCCGTCGCCGAGCGTCTTCACCACATGCCCGGCGTGCCTCTGCACACTGACCGCGAGCGCATTGACACAGTGCGTGACGACGGTGGTGGCCTCGGCGTTGCCCAGCACCTCAAACAGCGAAGTGCTGCCGCGCAGGTCGGCAAACAGCACCGTGCGGTCGGAGATGCGCGTCATGGCGAAAGAAGTTCAGGCTTCGGCCCTGGCCCCAACAGACGCTGGGCTGACTACAGGTTGTCCAGGTAAGTCCGCAGCTTGTCACTGCGGCTCGGGTGCTTCAGCTTGCGTATCGCCTTGGCTTCAATCTGGCGGATGCGTTCACGCGTGACGTCGAACTGCTTGCCCACTTCTTCCAGCGTGTGGTCGGTGCTCATCTCGATGCCGAAGCGCATGCGCAGCACCTTGGCTTCGCGCGGTGTCAGGCTGTCCAGAATGTCTTTGACGACATCACGCAGGCCGGCCTGCATGGCAGCGTCCACCGGCGCGACGTTGTTGGTGTCTTCGATGAAGTCGCCGAGGTGGCTGTCGTCGTCGTCGCCAATCGGCGTTTCCATGCTGATCGGCTCTTTGGCGATCTTCATGATCTTGCGGATCTTGTCTTCCGGTATCTCCATCTTCTCGGCCAGCGTCGGCGCGTCGGGCTCGAAACCGAATTCCTGCAGGTGCTGACGGCTGAGACGGTTCATCTTGTTGATGGTTTCGATCATGTGCACCGGTATGCGGATGGTGCGTGCCTGGTCAGCAATGCTGCGCGTGATGGCCTGGCGGATCCACCACGTGGCGTAAGTAGAAAATTTGTAGCCGCGCCGGTATTCAAACTTGTCCACCGCCTTCATCAGGCCGATGTTGCCTTCCTGGATGAGGTCAAGGAACTGCAGGCCGCGGTTGGTGTATTTCTTCGCAATCGAGATCACCAGCCGCAGGTTGGCCTCGATCATTTCCTTCTTCGCGTCGCGGCTGCTTTTTTCACCTTCGTTCATCTTTTTGTTGATGAGCTTCAGGTCTTCCAGCGGCACCACGGCGCGGCTTTGCAGGTCGGCCAGTTTTTGCTGCAGTTCCTGCACAGCCGGCAAGTTGCGCTGCAGCACCGGGCTGAAGGGCTTGCCGGTGGCAATCTCTTTTTCAGCCCAGCCCTGGTTCATGATGTTGGGCGGAAAGGTGCGGATGAAATGGTCTTGCGGCATGCCGCATTTGTCGACCACGATCTTGCGGATTTCGCGTTCATAACGCCGCACGTCATCAACCTGGCTGCGCAAGATTTGCGACAAGCGCTCAATGGTTTTCACCGTGAAGCGAATCGTCATCATGTCTTCATTGATGGCGAGCTGGCTCTTGTTGTAAGTGGCCGACTTGTAGCCTTCCTTCTCGTACGCGCGGCGCATCTTTTCGAAGTGCTCACGCAGCGTGCCGAACTTTTCCAGCGCCTGTTTTTTCAGCTCTTCCAGCTTTTTTGTCAACGCCTTGCTGCCGCCCTGGCCGTCGTCATCGTCTTCTTCGTCGAATTCGTCGAAGTCTTCTTCGGCCACATAGTCGTCGGCTTCGTCGCTGCTGATGAAGCCGTCCACCACTTCAGAAATCTGGTTGGTGCCGGCGGCAATCTTGTCGGCCATCGACAAGATTTCAGCAATCGTGGTGGGGCTGGAGCTGATGGCCAACATCATGGCCTGCAAGCCACCTTCGATGCGCTTGGCGATTTCGATTTCGCCTTCACGAGTCAGCAGTTCCACCGTGCCCATTTCGCGCATGTACATGCGCACCGGGTCGGTGGTGCGGCCAAA
>JAYUPP010000198.1:0-10064 GCA_043760045.1 Betaproteobacteria bacterium | reverse complement strand
GTTCGCCGCGGCTCCAGACCTTCTGACCAGCGACGACGCCGAATCAGACTGTCAACCAACCGGAGCACACATCGTGGCGAACGACTTCCTCTTCACTTCTGAGTCCGTCTCTGAAGGTCACCCCGACAAGGTCGCCGACCAGATCTCGGACGCCATCCTCGACGCCATCTTCAAGCAGGACCCGCGCAGCCGCGTGGCAGCCGAAACGCTGTGCAACACCGGCCTGGTGGTGCTGGCCGGCGAGATCACCACCAACGCACACGTCGACTACATCCAGGTCGCGCGCGACACCATCAAACGCATCGGTTACGACAACACCGAATACGGCATCGACTACAAGGGCTGCGCGGTGATGGTCTGCTACGACAAGCAGAGCAACGACATCGCACAAGGCGTAGACCACGCCAGCGACGACCATCTCAACACCGGCGCCGGCGACCAGGGCCTGATGTTCGGTTACGCCTGCGACGAAACGCCCGAGCTGATGCCCGCGCCCATCTATTACGCCCACCGTTTGGTGGAGCGCCAGGCGCAGTTGCGCAAAGACGGCAGACTTCCCTTTCTGAGACCGGACGCCAAAAGTCAGGTGACGATGCGGTATGTGGACGGCAAGCCGCACAGCATCGACACCGTGGTGCTGTCAACACAACATGCGCCCGAGTACAGCCTGGGCCACAGGATGACGGATGCGTTCTACGAAGCGGTGCGCGAAGAGATTATCAAACCGGTGCTGCCCAAGGAATGGCTGACCGCCGAAACCAAGTACCTGATCAACCCGACCGGCCGTTTTGTCGTCGGCGGCCCGCAGGGTGATTGCGGCCTGACCGGGCGCAAGATCATCGTGGACACCTATGGCGGCGCTTGCCCGCACGGCGGTGGTGCCTTCAGCGGCAAAGACCCGTCCAAGGTGGACCGCAGCGCCGCCTATGCTGCGCGTTATGTGGCCAAGAACGTGGTGGCTGCCGGCCTGGCGCGCCAGTGCCAGGTGCAAGTGGCTTATGCCATCGGCGTGGCCAAGCCGATGAACATCACGGTCTACACCGAAGGCACCGGCAAGATCAGCGACGAAAGGCTGTCGGCCATCATCGCCAAGGGCGACATCTTCGACCTGCGCCCCAAAGGCATCATCCAGATGCTGGACCTGATGCGGCCGATTTATGAGAAGACGGCAGCCTATGGCCACTTCGGGCGCGAAGAGCCTGAATTCACGTGGGAGCGTACGGACAAGGTCGCTGCGCTGAAGGCCGCGGCGGGGGTGTAAGCGAGGCGGCCACCCACGGCGGCTGCCCTGCGCCACGCATCCGCAGCTGCACGGTCATCCTGCATGTAAGCCACAATGCCTTACCCAGGCGAAAGCATGGCCGGAAATCATTGCAAAGAAAGCACTGCATGAACAAGCCCATTGAATTGGTTGCCATAGTTTCCAGCAAAGGGCAGGTGGTCATACCCAGCGACGTGCGCCAGAAACTCGGCCTCACGCAAGGGTCCACGCTGCGGTTCTTGGTTGACGGTGACAGCGTTCGTCTGTTGCCGGCGGCGGGTGACGTGCGGCGCTTGAAAGGTCGGCTTGCAAAGCCTGCACAAACCGTGAGCATTGATGACATGAACACCGCCATTCATCAGCGCCGCGCGCGGTCCATTCAGGCCTGATGCGGGCGCTTGACACCAACGTCCTGGTTCGCTACATCGCGCAGGATGACGCACGCCAGTCGGCGCGCGCCACCAAGCTGCTGGAACAGGAATTGACGGCCACCGACCGTGGCTACGTCAGCCTGGTGGCCCTGGTGGAAACGGTGTGGGTAATGGAAAGCCGCTACGGCGCCAATGCCGAACAGGTGGGCGAGATTCTGAAAGACTTGCTGAACACCGCGAATCTGGAGGTGCAGGAAGCCCCAGCCGTGCGAGCGGCTTTGCTGCCTTACCGCAAAGGCGGCGTGGACTTGCACGACGCCCTGATCGTGGCGCTGGCCGCAGCTCGCAAGGCCCGCGTGTTGACCTTTGACGCCAAAGCGGCGAAGAAACTGGGCATGGAATTGCTGCGCTGAAAAAGCGACAGCAACCTCTGGCGCCCAAGCTGCAGCGCCGCGTGCCGCATCGAGTCTGCAAAGTGCGCCACGGTTGCTTTGCATCAAAGTGCGATGCGATGCGCCTGTTGTCACTTGTGCGCCCGGGGGGTCTACACCCTCCGCGCTGATCAGCCGCGACCGGGTCCGACGCATCACAATTCGCAACTGGCTCAGCCCAAAAAACCCAATGTCACTCTCGCAAATTCCGCTGTTTGATCTGCACGACCCGGTGTCAGAGAGGTTGCTGCGGGAGATGAACCCTTGGTGGCAGGGGTTTGGGGTGCCTAATCTGCAGCCTGTGCGGCGATGGGCCTACGACACACTGCTGAGGGGTCTGCGATCCCAACTGGCACCTGTCATCGTTTTGCGTGGTCCGCGCCAGGTCGGCAAGAGCACCCTTCAAGCTCAAGTCATTGATGAACTGTTGCGCACGGGCGTAAAGCCCCAACGAATCCTGCGGGTTCAATTCGATGATGTGAAAGCTCTGCACAGGCGCGAGCAGCCCATCCTGGAGATCGTCTGGTGGTACGCAGACCACATACTGGGCGCACCACTGAGCAGCGTTGTGGATGGTCCGATTTACCTCTTTCTGGGCGAGGTGCAAAACCTGCCGGACTGGGCGCCGCAACTCAAACACTTGGTGGACCTCCAGCCCGTGCGCGCCATGGTCACGGGCAGTTCAGCGCTGCGGATCGAGGCGGGGCGCGACAGCTTGGCCGGGCGCATCCACACTCTGGAGTTGGGGCCTCTGTTGCTGCGCGAAATCATCGAACTGCGTGGCCTGGGGCAGATACAGCCCTACCACCCTCCCAACGGCTTGGGCCCACTGAAGGACAAGACCTTTTGGTCCGGCCTGCGGGAATTTGGCGTCCACCACCAGGCTCTGAGAGACCAGGCCTTTGCACTCTTCTCTGAGCGCGGCGGCTACCCCATCGCACACAAGGCGGCCGATGAGCCCTGGGAAAGGGTGGCTGACCAACTCATCGAGACCGTGGTCAAGCGCGCGATTCAACACGACCTGCGCATGGGAACGCGCGGCGTCAAGCGCGACGAGAACCTGCTCGAGGAAGTCTTCCGCCTGGCCTGCCGCTACATGGGTCAATCACCCAAACAGGCGCTGTACCTCGACGAAATCCGGCGCGCGCTGGACGCCAACGTCGGCTGGCAGCGCGTCTTGCAGTACCTGAAGTTTTTGGACGGTGCACTGTTGGTGCGCCTTATCGAGCCGCTTGAATTGCGACTGAAGAAGCGCAAATCGCCGGCCAAGCTGGTGCTATCCGACCACAGCTTGCGTGCCGCGTGGCTGCAGGAATCGGTTCCGATTCATCCGGCAGGACTTGCGGCTGCGCCGCACCTCACTGACCTGGCCGGTCGTATTGCTGAAAGTGTCGTCGGCCAGTTCTTCAAATCCATAGTCAATCTTGACCTGGCCTACTTCCCGGAGCGAGGCGCAGAGCCCGAAGTGGACTTCGTGTTGACCATAGGCGAGCAACGTATTCCCGTGGAGGTGAAGTACCGCCGGCGCATCGACCACGCTGACACGCGGGGCCTGAGGGCTTTTATCGAAAAGTCGCACTACAACGCCCCCTTTGGCTTGTTGGTGACGCTGGATGACGAGCCTGGCTCGGACGACCCGCGCATCGTGAGCATCCCGCTGTCCAGCCTGCTGCTGATGCGTTGAACTGGAAGGTTATGGCGTCACGCACCCGCGCGCGCCAGGTTCAGCGGCAGGTTCAGGGCCAGAAGGCGGCGCAAGATGTCGTCATCGCTTGTATCGGCGCCGTAGTCGGCCCAGCCGTAGGCAGCGGCCACCGCAGTGTCCAGCGCGGCGTGGGCTTGGGCCAGCCAGGCGGGGCGCTGGTTGTACAGCTTGGTCAGTGTGCGCTGGGCCAGTTGTGCTTCGAAGCCAGGCTTGGCGACGATGCGGTCGGGATAGGGCGACGTGGCCATGCCCAGCGGCACCACTTCAGAAACACGGTCGGTCCACTCGGGCGGGTTAAGCCACGTGTTGCGCAGCGTCACCAGGCGGTGCGCGGCTTGCGCGATGGCCTGCGCTTGTGCGCGCACTTCTGGCGTCAGGTCGGCCGGGATCTGTGCCCCGCTTTCCAATCTTTCGGTGCGCTGGTGGGCGGTGTCTGCGGGTGTCAGGCCAGCCGGGAAGGGGAAGGTTTCGAAGCAGGTAGTGGGGGTGTAGCGGGGGCGGTCTTCAAGTGAGGTGCCCAGGCGCAACGACCACAGTTCGTGGAAGCGGCTGTGCAGGATGCCCAGGGTGGTGTCGTCAGCGCGGGCGACCACCGTCACTGCGGAATCTGCAAGTACGGTGGCTGCAAACCAAGCGAACACCCGATGCTTCGACACGCGCGGCGTAATCATCTGGCGCATAAGCTCAGCGGTGGCCCTCTTCATTGCCGGTCGCGGGTCGCCATGTAACCACCAGTTGATGCGGTGCCAATCTCTGCGCAATTCAAGGCGAGAGGGCCGCACCATCGCATGTACATGCGCAAATGGCGCTTCAAACAGCGCGGCCTCTTCGCAGCTGCGCTTATCGAAGTCAATGATCCAGGTGTCGCTGGCGCGACGGGTAACGTCCATCCCGTTGCACCAGGGGCGCAACACTTCGCAATTTGACCGACCGTTTGGATTTGGTAAGTTCAACCACTCACGCGCAAGTTCCGCGTCAATGTCGAATGAGCCGTTCTTTTGCGTGCCAATGAAACTGGCTCGCCTGTTCTCGGCTAGAGGCTGTGCTTTGGTTAAATCCAAGCTACCAGAGTCGTCAGCCGCCGTTAAGTTGGCGTGGATCAAAGCCACTTCTTCGCCGTTCAATCGCGCGACTTGGTTGCTCTTGCCAAAGGCGGCCAGCGACACGCGCACGGCGGCGCCATCGTTCACCCATGCGACATCTGACCATGCCTCGAAAATCCGAAGTTGGTTGCAAATGCTTTTTAGCACCTGTCGATTCATCCCACCTCGGATTGAATTGGTGGCGACGAGGCCCGCTCGCATTAAGGAGCCGCCCTCAATCTGCGATCTGGCCTTGTCGAACCAATAACACACCAGGTCAGCACCGCCCGGCACTCGGCCACGGTAGGTTTCGCGCAAGTTTGCGGTATAGCTTTCACCCAGCTCACGAATCATCTTTCGGTCACCCACAAATGGCGGGTTCCCCACCACCGCATCAGCCACCGGCCACAAGGCTTCGACAGGCTCAGCCCGAACGGGGTCAAAAGCCAGCAACGCATCCCGGCATTCAATGTGGTCCAGCGGCTCCAGCACCGGGTGCGTTTTGAAGCCATAACCGCGCTGAATGCGCCACTGCAGTTCACCGATCCACACCGTTACGCGCGCCAGTTCGGCGGCGTATTCGTTCAGCTCGATGCCCAGCACGTTGTGCGGGCCGGTGACGTCCAGTTGCCGTTCCAGCCCCAGCGCTTCGGCTTCCAGGTTCACCTGATGTTCAACGTCTTTCAGGCACTTCAACGCCAGGTACAAAAAGTTGCCGCTGCCGCAGGCCGGGTCGAGCACGCGGTAGGCCTTCAACTTCTCAAGAAAACCGACAAAGGCGGCCTGTGCGTCGCGCCAAGGTTTGTCGCCATGTTTTTTGCTCTTGTCGATGGCGGCAGCCAGCGCCGCCTTGGCCTGCGCCCACTGCGCCAACAGCGGCCGCTGCACCACCGGTTCCACCAGGCGCAGAATAGTTGCCGGGTCGGTGTAATGCGCCCCCAGCTGGCTGCGTTTTCCAGGGTCCAGGCCACGTTCAAACAGGGTGCCAAAGATGCTGGCGTCGATGGCGCTCCAGTTCAGTGCACTGGCGGTTTTCAGCGCCGCCACGTCAGCGGCAGTCAGCTCAGGCACGGCGATGGTTTTGAACAAGCCGCCGTTGAACCAGGGCACGGCATCGACACCAAACAGGCCGCCGTCGCGCATGGTCGTTAGCAGCAGGCCCAGGTGCTGGCGCATCTGCTGCGGCGTGGCGGCCACACCCACCAGGCGCTCGAACAGGCGCGCCGGCAGCAGGCCCACGTCTTCTGCAAAAAAGCAGAACAGGCACTGCGTCAAAAAGTGGCTCACCTGCTGCGCCGGTGCGCCAGCCGCGCGCAGCCGCTGGGCGGTCGCAGCAAAGGTGTGGGCAGCGTCTTCGGTGATGTCACGGTTGCTGCGCCGTGGTCGGTAGCTGTCGGGTGCGGTCCACAACGAACGCAAACGCTCTTGCACGTCGGGCCGCACCAGGTCTTCCAGCATGAAGACATGTTTTTCGCTGGGCGTGCCGGTGAAATGGGTGTGCACCTCAATGCGCTGGCGGTCGCTGACCACCAGCAGCGGCGGGTTTTCCAGCGGCAGCGCATACATCATCAGCTGCCGCAGCGCCCCTTCCAGGCTCTTGCCTGGGGCCTTGTATTCCCAAGCGAAATGGCCACGCAACCAGACATCGGCAAAACCGTCAGTGCGCAGCGCCGTGCTGCCGGTTTTGGTGACGCCGCGCTCGAAACAGTAGGCCTCAGGGTCGGCCGGTTCGGGCACCGCCAGCGCGCGGCACAGGTCGATGAAGTGCGCCTGCGCGCCCGCCCTTTCGTTCAAGCCATGGGCAGGCGCACCGGTTTGCCACTTGCTGATGAAGGCGCGAATGAAATCTTGTCTGTCCATGGATGCCGGAACTCTTTAATGGCGTTGGCAGCGACTGATGAGCCGACTGCGAAGCTCGGTTGTGGCATTGCACCATGGTGCAGCGAAGTCGACCCACACGGCCGAATGGTGCGGCCAGCAGAACAAGTGCCGCGTTGCGCCGCGTTGTGTGGTGGGCAGGCTTATGCCTGCGGCACTTCGTCCCACAACACAGCCGCGCTGATGCGAAGCTCGACGCTGGCCAGGTGCACGCTGTCAGCGGGCGCAGCCGGGTGCAGCACCCACAGGCCGTCGCCGCCCAAGCGGTACAAATCGCTGTGGCGCGTGGTGGGGTCGATCAGCAGGTATTCGCGCAGCGTGGGCAGCGTGCGGTAGGCGTGGAACTTGCCGCCGCGGTCGTAGGAGGCGGTGGACGGGGACAGCACCTCCACCAGCAGCGTGGGTTCACGCTGAATCAACGGGTCTTGGGCGTCAGTGGCGCTGCAGGTGACCATCACGTCAGGGTAGTAGTAGGCGTTGCTGGCCTCTACCCGCAGTTTGATGTCGTTGATGTAGGTGCGGCAGGGGGTGCCGCGCAGGTGTTGGCGCAAGGCGAAAGCCACGTTCATCGCCACGGTGACATGCGGGGTGGAAGCACCCGTCATCGCAAACACCTCGCCGGCGACAAACTCCCAGCGCTCAGGCTGAAGCCGGTCCCAAGCCAGGAAATCTTCGGCCGTCATCGGCAACTGTTGTGCAGCCTGTCCCATAAACACCTCCGCTTCACACCGCCGTCATGTTAGACCTTTGATCACTGACGGCGCCCCGCCAACAGCAGCAGCCCGCACAACATCAAGGCTGCGGTGATGGGTTCGGGCACTTCGTTGATGACCACCACGCGCCCAGCTGGCTGGACGAACTGCCCCGGCTGCTTGCCCGGGAAGATGGCAGACCGCTCACGGCCCCTGCCATGCCGACGTTCAGGGCTGCCCTCGCGCTGGCGTATCAGTTTGTTTCGACTCGCGCCGGGCGGCACGCCACACGTCGCGCGCCGCGTCAGCATTCATCACGGCGATGGCCAGGCCCACCACCAGGTCGGGCCAGCCCGAGTGCCACCACAGCGTGACCACGGCGGCGGCAATGATGGCCAGGTTGGCCACCGCATCGTTGCGTGCCGAAAGAAAAGCCGCCTTGCTGAGGCTGCCAGCGCCGTCGCGCCAGCGCGCCAACAGCGCCGCACAGCACACGTTCACCAACAGCGCGCCGCCCGCCGCCAGGCCCAGCGGCAGCGCGGCCGGTGGCAGCGGCTGCTGAAACTTCTGCCACGCCATCCACAGCGTGGCCAGACCCGGCAGCAGCAGCAGCGCGGCCAGCAGCAACCCCATCCGCGCGCGCGCCTGCAGGGTCCAGCCCAGCGCCAACGCAATCAGCAGGTTGACCGACGCGTCTTCCAGGAAGTCGATGCTGTCGGCCAACAAGGACACCGAGCCGATGCGCCGCGCCACCACAAATTCGACGCCGAAGTACGCCAGGTTCAGGCCGGCCACCAGCAGCACGGTGCGCCGCAGGCCGCTGGGCACAGAAGGGTGGCGGGTCATGGCTGATTGTGTGGTGGCACGGGTGTTTAGAGCCGCCGTGCGCGCGCCGGTTGTGTTCGGGCCGGTTGTGCTCGGGCCACCGTGCGCGCGCCGGTTGTGCGCGGGCCGGTGGCGCACCCGCGCAATGTGCAGCGTCGTCACAACGCGGCATGATGCTCAGCTGCCCTCACCTCACCCCCAGCACCGCCCAGCCACCCATGCCCACGCTGACCCTCGACCACCTGCGCCGCTACGCCGTCGCGCGCAGCTTCTTCACACCCACCACGCTGGCCAAAGCCATCACGCGGCTGGGTTTTGTGCAGGCCGACCCGATACGCGCCCCGGCGCGTGCACAAGACCTGACGCTGCGGCATCGGGTGAAAGACTACCGCGCCGGCGACCTGGAACGCCGCTACGCGCAGCTGGGCGTGGAAGAAGACTTCTTCGTCAACTACGGCTTCTTGCCGCACAGCACACACCGCCTGCTGCACCCGCGCACTGCACGCACGGTGTGGCCCGCCACACGCATGGAACAGGCGCAAGCGGTGCTGGGATTTGTGCGCGAACGCGGCGTGGTGCACCCGCGCGAAGTGGACGCGCAGTTTCAGCACGGCAAGAGCCAAAACTGGTTTGGTGGCAGCAGCAACGCCAGCACGCAGCTGCTGGACGGCATGCACTACCGCGGCCTGCTGCGCGTGCACAGCCGCGAAGGCGGCACACGCACCTATGCCGCGCGCAGCGTGCACGAAGCCGCGCCCGACCCCGCCGCCGCACTGGACGCATTGGTGGACGTGGTGGTGCAGAAATACGCGCCGCTGCCGGCGGCCACCTTGTCGGGCCTGGTGATGCGTTTGCAGCATGCGGCGCCGCAGTGGTCTGCAGACCGTCGCGCCGCCTGGCAGCGCGCCAAGGCGCGGCTGGCCAGCGCCACCGTGGACGGCACGCTGTGGTACTGGCCCGCCAGCGAAAACCCCTTGAGCAAACGCCACATGCTGGACAGCGAACAGCGCGATCAACTGCGCTTGCTGGCCCCTTTCGACCCCGTGGTCTGGGACCGCCGCCGGTTCGAGATTTTCTGGGGCTGGGCCTACCGCTTCGAGGCCTATACCCCGGCGTCGAAACGCGTGCGCGGCTACTACGCGCTGCCGCTGCTGTGGCGCGGGCAGGTCATCGGCTGGGGCAACCTGGCGGTGCGCGGCGGTGCGCTGCACAGCGAACTGGGTTTCGTGGCCGGCAAGGCCCCGCGCGACGCGGCTTTCAAGCCGGCACTGCAGGCCGAAGAGGCGCGGATGGAGCGGTTTCTGGGGTTGTGACGGCGGTGGCTGCAGCTGCCGCAGCAGCCGATGTTGCCGATGCCAAGTTGTCAGCCCCTGCGCTCAGCGGGAACAGGTGTCCTGCGCGCCATACTGTGCATTGCAGTACAAACGCTGTAAGGGGGGGCCGCGATGGCTACAGGCAAGACCAGTACGCTGACCTTGCGCATTGAACCGGCTTTCAAGCAGGCCCTGTGCAGCGCTGCCGAGACCGAGCACCGATCCATCGCCAACATGGTGGAAGTGATGATTCGAGACTACTGCGGCCGCGCGGGCGTGCCCATTCAAGCAGTGCCGAAAACGCCTGTCAAGCCGGTGCGCCCGACGGGCCGCGCCCGCCAGCTGTAGCTCGCAGGCCGCATGCAAAACCTTCACCTCTTGCTGCGGGCTCGCGTCGGTGCCAACCAGTAGCCTTGCTGGCAACGACTTTCCCGTCGGCACGCCCGCGCTCGCTGCCTTTGGCTTCAAGTTCTTTGCCGGCGGCGCGCACATCAGCCGGACGATGA
>JAYUPP010000197.1:0-3818 GCA_043760045.1 Betaproteobacteria bacterium | reverse complement strand
GCAAGTACAGCTTCCAAACCGGTGGCATGAGCTACTTTCGCGGCAACGCCCATCTCATCGAGCTGGGCACCTATGGCGAAAAAAAGGACCCCATCGGTGCCAAGGCGTATGTCGATCCGCAGTCGAAAGTGAAAGCCGAGACGCTGGCCAGCCGCGTGAAGATCGGCAAGCCGGTCAAGATCGACTGGAACAAAGTCTCGAAGGCCGACCTCGAAGCCGAGGGCGTGCTGCAATTCTTCGGCCTGGGCAAAAAAGGCGCCGCCAGCTTCACCCACGAGCAAGCCCGCACGGCCAAGCTTGAACTGCTGAACTTCTCCATCAGCGAAGGCCCTCTGCAACAGATGCTGAACACCGACGCCGGCGGTGCGCGCGGTTTTCTGGCCGATGAAGGCAGCGACGGCCGCATCGTGTCCGAGGCCTGGGTGGTGGTGTCAGCCGAACTGGGCCAACACTTCGCCACCTATGGCGCGGTGTCCGGCGGAGTGAAGGCTTTTGGCAGCAGCCTGGACGTCAGCGCGTCGGGTGGCCAGCACGGCACAGAAACCATCACGCTGTCGGCCGGCACCACCTTCGCCTACAAGCTGCACCAGGTGAAAGACTGGAACAAGGGCAAGACGCAGATCGAGAACATGGAGGCCGACTACAAAGGCATGTCCTGACGCTGGTTCCCTCTGCCTTCCAGGCAGAGGGTCAGGGTGAAGGTCAACCCAAAGTCATCAAGCTGGCATTGCCACCCGCCGCTGCGGTGTTGATGCTGAGCGATTTCTCGGTCACCAGCCGGGCCAATGCGGACCCGCCGGCAGCCGGCGCAAAAGCCGTCAAACCGATGATGGGCCCGGTGCGCTGCGCCAGGGCTTGCAGCAGCTGCAGGCGTTCGTCAGCGGGGCCCGTGTGCAGCACGGCGTCAAACAACACCGTGGCCGCGCGCCAGTCTTGCGCCAGCGTGATGCGCCCGCGCAGTTCGGGCGCCAGGCGGTCCCACAAAGCGCGCGCCTGTGCGGGCCACACGGCCTGGCTGCCGACGGCCAACACGGCAGCCAGCTGCGTCAAACGTGCGGCGTCGCCGGCGGGTGCTGCAGGCGCCAGGCACAACACTGCCGCGCGCGGCTGCACGGCGTAGAGGTTGGCCTCGCCTGTGGGGCCGGCCAGCGCGCGCCAGCCCGATGCAGGCGACTGTGCTGCCAGATGCACGCAGGCCTGCGCCACGTCGACCATGCCTTGAGCGGCTGCAAAGCGCTGCAGTGCTTGCCGCGTGGCGCTGCTGTTAAAGCTGGCGTCGGCACTGGGTTCATGCACCGCAAAACCGCGCACCGGCGGCGCTGCAGGCTCACCCGCCGCCAGCACCGCCGCGCGCGCCGCAGCGGCGGGTGCCTGCGCCAACAAACGCAGCAGGTACAGCGGCCCGCCGGCTTTCGGGCCTGTGCCCGACAGGCCTGCACCGCCAAAAGGCTGCACACCCACCACCGCGCCCACCACATTGCGGTTCACGTAAACATTGCCCGCAAGCACCGTGTGCACCACCTGCGCCACGGTTTCGTCAATGCGTGTGTGCACGCCGCAGGTCAGGCCATAACCCGTGTGGTTGATGGCCTGCAGCAGGCTGCCAAGCTCGTCGCGCTCGTAACGCAGCAGGTGCAGCACGGGGCCAAAAACTTCGCCCTCAAGTTCAGCCAGGCTGTTGATTTCAATCAGCGTGGGGGCGACAAAAAAGCCTTGCGCTTCCAGGGCAGCCGCACGGGTGGGGTCGTTAACCGGTGCCTGCCACACGCGGCGGCCCCGCTGGCGCATCTGCTCAATGTGCTGCCGAATGCCGCTGCGCGCTGCGGCGTCAATCACCGGGCCCACATCCACCGCCAGCAGGCGCGGGTCGCCCACCTGAAGTTCGGCCATCGCACCATGCAGCATGTGCACCACGCGGTCTGCGGCATCACGCTGCACACACAACACCCGCAGTGCCGAGCAGCGCTGGCCGGCGCTGTCAAAAGCCGAAGTCACGGCGTCTTGCACCACCTGTTCGGTGAGCGCTGAAGAGTCCACCACCATCGCGTTCTGGCCACCGGTTTCGGCCACCAGCGGCACCGGTTGGCCGTCAGCCGCCAGGCGGTTGGCCAGCGTGCGCTGCAGCGTGCGGGCCACGGCGGTGCTGCCGGTGAAAACCACCCCCTGCACCCGTGCGTCAGCCACCAGCGCAGCGCCGATGGTTTCACCGCGCCCGGGCAGCAGCTGCAGCGCGCCGCGTGGCACACCACTGGCGTGCAAGGCCTGCACCGCCGCGGCGGCCATCAGCGGCGTTTGCTCGGCCGGTTTGGCGAGCACGGTGTTGCCAGCGGCCAAGGCCGCAGCCACCTGGCCGGTGAAGATGGCGAGCGGAAAATTCCACGGGCTGATGCATACCACCGGGCCCAGCGGGCGGTGGGTGGTGTTGTCAAAACCACTGCGCACCTGGGCCGCGTAATAACGCAGGAAGTCCACGGCCTCACGCACTTCGGCCACCGCGTTGTTGAATGTTTTTCCAGCCTCGCGAACCAGCAGCGTGCACAAGGTTTCGGTGTCGTTCTGCAGGCGCTGGGCGGCAGCGTCCAGGCAGGCAGCGCGTGCGGCCGGCGGCGTGGCGGCCCAGCCGGGCGCAGCCGCCGCCGCGGCAGCCAGGGCCGCCTGCACATCTTCAAGCGTGGCTTCTTGAACGGTGCCCACGGTGTCGCCGGCATCGGCCGGGTTCAGCAGCGGTTGCCTGGCACTGACGGCAACGGGGGTGGCCAGCAGCGGCGCCGCTTGCCAGCGCTGCACCGCGCCGCCTTTGTGAAGCGCTTGCGACAGCGCCACCAGTTGTGCTTCGTGGGCCAGGTCCAGGCCCGCCGAGTTTGGGCGCTCAATGCCGTACAGTTTTGAAGGTAGCTCGATTCCGGCATGCGCAGCCCCCAGCACGCCGTCGGCGGCTGCCATTGCCAGCACCGTGTGCACCGGGTCTTGCACCAAATCTTCCAGCGGCAGCGTGTCGTCGGCGATGCGGTTCACAAAAGAACTGTTGGCACCGTTTTCCAGCAGCCGCCGCACCAGATAAGCCAGCAGCGTGTCGTGGCTGCCCACGGGCGCATAAATGCGGCAGGGGCGGCCCAGTTTGCCGTCAGCAAGCAAGCCCACCACCTGTTCATACAAGGGTTCACCCATGCCGTGCAGGCATTGAAATTCATACTGGCCAGCGTAGTAATTGGCGCCGGCCAGCGTGTGGATGGCGGCCATGGTGTGGGCGTTGTGGGTGGCGAACTGGGGGTACACCGCATCGGGCGCGGCCAGCAGCGCCCGCGCGCAGGCGAGGTAGGCCACGTCGGTGTAGGCCTTGCGTGTGTACACCGGGTAACCGGCCTGGCCGTCAAGCTGTGCACGTTTGATCTCGCTGTCCCAGTAAGCGCCTTTCACCAGCCGCACCATCAGCCGGCGCTGGCTGCGGCGCGCCAGGTCGATCAAAAAAGCCACCACCGCCGGGCAGCGTTTGGAATAAGCCTGGATCACAAATCCGATGCCGTTCCAGCCCGCCAGGCGGCTGTCAGCGCATATTGCTTCCAGCAATTCCAGCGACAGTTCCAGCCGTTCCGATTCTTCGGCGTCGATGTTCAAACCGATGTCGTACTGCCGCGCCAGCACCGCCAGCCCCGCCAGGCGCGGCAGCAGCTCGGTCATCACGCGCTGTAGCTGCGCGCGGGCGTAACGCGGGTGCAGTGCGGACAGCTTGATGCTGATGCCCGGCCCTTCGTAAATGCCACGGCGGGCAGCCGCACCCCCGATGGCGTGGATGGCATCTTCATAAGCCTGCAAATAGC
>JAYUPP010000196.1:0-10137 GCA_043760045.1 Betaproteobacteria bacterium | reverse complement strand
GCCGTGAAAGACATCAACGACAACCCCATCACACCACCGGCCAGCGGTGTGGTGCCCGAACCCGCCGCACCGGCGCTGGTGCTGACAGCGCTGGCTGTGCTGGCGTTGACACGACGAAATCGCAACTGACATCGTCGTGGGCTGCCGGTGGCCGCCGTCAGCGCACGCCGTCAATGCACGATGCGCGAGAACACAAACTCGCCGTCTTCCACATCCACCGGTATCACACCCTTGGGCCCGAACTTGCCCTGCAAGATCAGCTTGCTGACGGGGTTTTCAATGCGCTGTTGAAGAGCGCGCTTCAGCGGCCGCGCGCCAAAGACCGGGTCGAAGCCCACCTTGGCCAGTTCGGCCAAAGCGGCGTCGCTGACCTCAAGCTTCATCTCCAGCTTGTCCAGCCGTTGCTCCAACAAACGCAGCTGAATGGCCGCGATGCTTTCGATGTGTTTGTGGCTGAGCGCGTGGAACACCACCGTCTCATCAATGCGGTTCAAAAACTCGGGGCGGAAATGCGCCTTGACTTCCAGCCACACCGCGTCGCGGATGGCTGATGTGCTTTGCCCAACCATCTGCATGATCATCTGTGAACCCAGGTTGCTGGTCATCACGATGACGGTGTTTTTGAAGTCCACCGTGCGCCCCTGGCCGTCTGTGAGCCGGCCGTCGTCCAGCACCTGCAGCAGCACATTGAACACATCAGGGTGCGCCTTCTCCACTTCGTCGAGCAGCAGCACGCTGTAGGGTTTGCGACGCACCGCCTCCGTCAGCGCACCGCCTTCGTCGTAACCCACATAACCGGGCGGCGCGCCGATCAAGCGGCTGACGCTGTGTTTTTCCATGTATTCGCTCATGTCAACACGAATCATGCGGTCGTCGCTGTCAAACAAGAACCCGGCGAGCGCTTTGCACAGCTCGGTTTTGCCAACACCCGTGGGCCCCAGGAACAGGAAACTACCGAGCGGCCGGTTGGGGTCGGACAGCCCGGCGCGGCTGCGGCGTATGGCGTCGGCCACCACGGTGATGGCCTCTTCCTGGCCCACCACGCGCTCGTGCAGTTTGTCTTCCATCTGCAGCAGCTTGTCGCGTTCGCCCTGCATCAGCTTGCTGACGGGGATGCCAGTGGCACGGCTCACCACCTCGGCAATTTCCTCGGCGCCGACCATGGTGCGCAGCAGTTGCGGCAGGCCGCTGCCGGCTTCGCCTTTTTTGCCGCCGCCACTGCCGCTTGTTTTGCCGCTTGTTTTACCGCTTCCTTTGCCGCTTTTTGACAGCTCTTTGGCCTGCATGTCATTGAGCTTCTTTTCCAACTCGGGCAGCTTGCCGTATTGCAGCTCGGCCACCGCGTTGAAATCGCCCTTGCGCTTGAGCTCTTCAATTCTGTGCCGCATGCTTTCGATTTCTTCTTTCACCTGCGCACTGCCCTGCGCGGCGGCTTTTTCGGCCTTCCAGATTTCATCCAGGTCGGCGTAGTCGCGCTGCAGCCGGGCGATTTCTTCTTCGATCAGGCCAAAGCGTTTGATCGAGCCCTCGTCTTTTTCCTTGCGCACCGCTTCGCGTTCAATCTTCAGCTGTATGAGCCGCCGGTCCAGCTTGTCCATCACCTCGGGCTTGCTGTCGATTTCGATCTTGATCTTGGCGGCGGCTTCGTCGATGAGATCGATCGCCTTGTCGGGCAAAAAGCGGTCGGTGATGTAGCGGTGGCTCAGCTCGGCTGCAGCCACGATGGCGGGGTCGGTGATTTCCACGCCGTGGTGCACCTCATACTTTTCCTGCAAACCGCGCAGGATGGCAACCGTGGCTTCCACGGTGGGCTCTTCCACCAGCACCTTCTGAAAACGCCGTTCCAGCGCCGCGTCTTTTTCCACGTACTTTCGGTATTCGGCCAGCGTGGTGGCGCCGATGCAGTGCAGTTCACCACGCGCCAGCGCGGGCTTCAGCATGTTGCCGGCGTCAATGGCGCCTTCAGCCTTGCCGGCGCCCACCATGGTGTGCAGCTCGTCGATGAACAAGATGATGCGGCCTTCGTCGGCCGCCACTTCTTTCAACACCGATTTCAGCCGCTCTTCGAATTCGCCCCGGTACTTGGCACCGGCCAGCAGGCCGGCCATGTCCAGCACCAGCACACGTTTGTTTTTCAGCGAATCGGGCACTTCGCCGTTGATGATGCGCTGCGCCAAACCTTCGACGATGGCGGTCTTGCCCACGCCGGGTTCGCCGATCAGCACCGGGTTGTTTTTGCTGCGCCGCTGCAGCACCTGGATGGCGCGACGAATTTCGTCGTCGCGGCCGATCACCGGGTCGAGCTTGCCCATGCGGGCGCGTTCGGTGAGGTCCAGCGTGTACTTCTTTAACGCCTCGCGCTGGCCTTCAGATTCGGCCGAATCGACGTTCTGGCCACCCCGCACCGCCATCACTGCGGCGTCCAGCGCCTTGCGGCTCAAGCCGTGGCCGCGCACCACGGCGCCGATGTCGGTTTTGCTGTCGGCCAGCGCCAGCAAAAAGGTTTCGCTGGCGATGAACTGGTCACCGCGCTGGCTGGCTTCTTTGTCGGCCGCCTGCAGGAGATTGACGAGGTCACGCCCGGGTTGCACCGGCTGGCCGCCGCCCTGCACCTGCGGCAGATTGCGGATGGCGGTTTCCATGGCGACGCCCAAGGCGGCGGTGTTGGCCCCGGCGCGCTCGAGCAGCGCTTTGGGGCCGTCGGGCTGGGCCAGCATTGCAGCCAGCAAGTGTGCTGGTTCGATGTAGGGGTTGCTGCGCGCCACAGCAGCACTCTGGGCTTCTTGCAGGGCCTGCTGAAAGGCAGTGGTGAGTTTGTCGATGCGCATGGGATTGAACCTCCGATGCGTAAGCACATGGGGTTGCTCAAGCCCGATTCAAGGCCGGTTGCGCTGCCTCTCCTTTCAGTGGAGAGGGCGTCAATCAGATCTCGTCGTCGGCCAACTCGTGGCCGTTGCCGTCCAGGCGCAGCCGCCGGCCCAGGCGGTGGTAATGGCCGGCGCTGTACAGCAAGGGCGGCTGTTCGGTGTGCCCGCAGGCCAGCACACGGCCGATGAACAGCTGGTGGTCGCCACACGCTTGATGCGACTGCGTTTCGCACTCGAACACGGCGGCGCAGCCATTCAGCAGCGGTGCACCGTGCGCACCCAAATGCCAGCTCGCGGCCGCAAATTTGGTGTCGCCCGCCGATGCGAAGCGGTGCGAGACAGCGCTTTGGTGCGCGGCCAGCACGTTCACAGCAAAACGCGGGCTGGCCACAAAAGCGCCCAGTGTTGCGCTGGCATGCCGCAACGACCACAACACCAGCGGCGGCTGCAAAGACAGCGCGTTGAAGGAATTCACGGTCAGCCCGAACCAGGCGCCCTGCGCGTCGCAGCACGTGACCACCGTGATGCCGGTGGCAAAACGGCCCATTGCGGCACGAAACAGCTGGGGTTGCGGCGCCTGTGGCAAATCACGGCGCCGCGTCATGCGTTGCCTGCCGCGATGCCCCAGCGCGCCAGCGCCTCGTCATCGGCCACACGGGCGTCCACCCAACGTGCACCTTCGGGTGTGCTTTCTTTTTTCCAGAACGGCGCCTGGGTTTTCAGGTAATCCATCAAAAATTCGCAGGCCTGGAACGCGGTGCCACGGTGCGCCGAAGTCACCGCCACCAACACAATCTGGTCCAGCGGCTGCAGCAGGCCCACGCGGTGCACCACGCACACGCTGCGCAGTTCGGCAAAGCGGCTGCGGGCCTGCTCCACCATCGCCAGAATGGCGTTTTCGGTCATGCCGGGGTAGTGCTCCAGCTCCATCGTGGTGATGCTGCCGGGTGCGGAATGAACAGACGCCGGGCTGCCGACACGGTCGCGCACGGTGCCGACAAAAGCCACCACCGCACCTGCGCCGCCGTCGCCGGCGCGCAAGGCCGACACCTCGGCGCTGAGGTCGAAGTCTTGTGTTTGCACACGCACATCGGCACTGTGCATCGTCAGCCTCCGGTGACGGGCGGAAAAAAAGCCACTTCGGCGCCGGCCAGCAATGGCGTGTCGTCGGCGGCCATGCGCTGGGCCACCGCCGCGCGCACCGCGCGGCCCTGGGCCAGCACCAGAGCGTGCGCGCCGCCACCGGCCACCAGGATGCTGCGCAAACCGGCCACGGTGCAGCCGGCAGGCACGGCCACCGCCTGGCCACTGCCCAGCGCTTCCCGCAGCGAAGCGAAGTAGCGCACTTGTACAGTTATGCGGGCTGGATCTGCGCCAGTTGATTGGTCCAGGTCCGCGTTCATCGCCACACCAGGCTGTCCAGCGGCAGAAAACGCACCGTGTCGCCGCGCTTGATGGCCTGCCCGGGCGGGTTGTCCAGCAAGCCGTCGGCCCACACGGTGGAGGTCAGCACGCCCGAGCTCTGGTTAACAAACAATTCAAGGCCCCCATTGGCGTTCATGCGCACGCGCAGAAATTCGCGCCGGCGGTCGGGTTTGAGCCAATCGAAATCGGCACGCTGCAGGCATGCCAGTGGGTCGTTAGCGGGCATGCCCTGCAGCGCCCGCAGCACCGGCGCCACCGCCAACAAAAAGGTGACGAAGCTCGACACCGGATTGCCAGGCAAACCCATGAACAAAGCCGGCACGGCGCCGTCAGGCCTGCGCACATGGCCAAAAGCCAGCGGCTTGCCGGGTTTCATCGCCACCTGCCACAGGTCGAGTTCACCTTCGGCCTGCACAGCCGGTTTCAGGTGGTCTTCTTCGCCCACCGAAACGCCGCCACTCGTGATGATGAGGTGGCAGCCCAGCGCAGCCTGGCGCAGCGCTGCGCGCGTGGCGTCCAGGCGATCGGGCACGATGCCCAGGTCCTGCACTTCGCAACCCGCCGCCTGCAGCAGCGCACGCAACATGAAGCGGTTGCTGTTGTAGACGGCACCGGGCTTCAGTTGTTCACCCGGCATCACGAGTTCATCGCCGGTGGAAAACAGCGCCACGCGCGGGCGGCGCAGCACCGGCAACACCGCTGCGCCCACCGCAGCAGCGAGGCCCAGCGCCTGCGGCGTGAGGCGGCAGCCAGCCGCCAGCACGGTGGCGCCCTGCACCACGTCTTCACCGCGCCGGCGCACCCACTGGCCGGGGGCCACGGCGGTGTTGATGCGCACACAACCCAGGCCTGACACGCCATCACCCGCAGGCAACGCATCACACTGCTCTTGCATCACCACGGCGTCAGCGCCCGGCGGCAGCTGCCCGCCGGTGAAGATGCGCGCTGCGGTGCCAAGCGTGAGCGCGTGGCCCACCACGCCGGCCGGCAAACGCTGCGACACCGGCAGCACGGTGCCGGCTGCGGGCACGTCGGCCGCGCGCAAGGCGTAGCCGTCCATCGATGTGTTGTCGGCCGGCGGCACGTCCAGCTGCGAATTGACGTCCTGCGCCAGCACGCGGCCCAGCGCGTCGAAGGTGGGCACCTGTTCCTGCGCCGTGATGCGGTGCGCAGCGGCGCCCTGGCGCAGGCGCAGCAGCGCTTCTTCCAGGCTCAGCAAGGGGCGGGGTGTGTCGGCCATATGCAGTTCAGCGCTGGCCTGGTTTCAGGCCGCGCAAACTTGTTCGATACGGCGCTTCACAGCCGCTGCATCAGCGGCCATGACGGTGAAACGCCGGGGCAGATCCTCGATGCCGCGCAGGGCTGCCGGGGGCTCGGGGTCGACGCCGGTGGCCTCACGGATGGCGGCGGCAAACTTGGCCGGCAGCGCGGTTTCCAGCACCAGCATGGGTTCACCGGGCTGCAAGTGCTGCAAGGCCACAAAGAGGCCGTCGGCGGTGTGGGTGTCGATCATCACGCCGCTGCTTTGCCAGGTGCGTTGGATGGTGGCCAGGCGGTCGGCGTGGGTGCTGCTGCCGCTGCTGAAACCAAAACCTGCCTGTGCACGCACAGCCGGTGCCCATTCAGCGGCAGACAGCGTGAAGCCGCCGTCGCGCACCAGCGCAGGCCCAAACAGTTCGGCGGTGCGCGCGCCGTTGCGGCCCAGCAAATCGAACACAAAACGCTCGAAGTTGCTGGCCTTGCTGATGTCCATGCTGGGGCTGCTGGTCTCGAAGGTTTCAGCCGCGCCGCGCACGCGATAGGTGCCGGTGCGGAAAAACTCGTCGAGCACGCTGTTTTCGTTGGTGGCCAGCACCAGCTGCCGTATCGGCAAACCCATCATGCGCGCCACATGGCCGGCGCAGATGTTGCCGAAGTTGCCACTGGGCACTGCGAAGCTCACCGTTTGTGCGTTAGATGTCGTGGCTTGAAAGTAACCTGAGAAGTAATACACCACCTGCGCCAGCAGCCGCGCCCAGTTGATGCTGTTGACGGTGCCGATGTGATGTTCGCGCTTGAAGGTGAGGTCGTTGCTGACCGCTTTGACGATGTCCTGGCAGTCGTCAAACACACCTTCGATCGCTATGTTGTGGATGTTGGCGTCTTGCAGGCTGAACATCTGCGCCACCTGAAACGGGCTCATGCGGCCGTGCGGCGACAGCATGAACACGCGCACACCCTTTTTCCCGCGCATCGCATATTCGGCCGCGCTACCGGTGTCGCCACTGGTGGCACCCAGGATGTTCAGTGTTGCACCACGGCGCGCCAGCTCGTATTCAAACAGGTTGCCCAGCAGCTGCATCGCGATGTCTTTGAAGGCCAGCGTGGGGCCGTTGGACAGGGCTTGCAGATAAACGTGCTGGCCCAGCTCGGGCAGCGATTTCAGCGGGGTGATTTGTGTTGTGCCAAACACCGCCTCGGCATAGGTGGCCTTGCACAAGCGCTGCAGGTCGGCTGCGGGGATGTCGTCGATGTACAGCGACAGGATTTCAAACGCCAGCTCGGCATAGGGAAGGTCACGCCAGCGGGTCAACGTGGTGGCGTCAACCTTCGGGTAGTGCGTGGGTAGGTACAGGCCACCATCGGGTGCCAGGCCTTCCAGCAGGATGTCGGAAAAGCCGCGTGGGGCGGTGTCGGTGCCAGGGGTGCTGCGGGTGCTGATGTATTTCATCAAAAGGGTCGCGAAAGGAGTCAAGCAGGATTGTCGGCGACGCGGGCGAGCAAAGCTTCGGCCACGGCCAAACGCTGGGCGTGGCTTGGCATGTCGGGCAGCGCGGCACACAACTGCTGGCGCAGTGCAACGGCCTCGGCTGCGGCCGCGCGGCGCTCGGCAACAGGCACCTGTTGAAGGTCTGCTAAGCGCTCCAAACTGAAGGCCAGGTCGTCCAGCACCCGCGGGCTGTCGCCCAGCGCCGGCCGCAACGCGCGGCTGATTTCCAGGCTTTCCCGGAACGCCGCCAGCGCCGGCTCGGCCTGTCCCGCTTCGCGCTCCGCGTCACCCAAGCGCGCCAGCGACAACGACAAGTCCCGCAGCACCTGCGGGCCGTCGCCCAGAGCCTGTCGCAACGCGCGGCTGACTTCCAGGCTTTCCCGGTATGCCGCCAGCGATGGCTCGGCCTGTCCCGCTTCGCGCTGCGCGTCACCCAGACGCTCCAGCGACACCGACAAGTCCCGCAGCACCTGCGAGCCGTCGCCCAGCACCTGCCGCAACGCGCGGCTAATTTCCAGGCTTTCGCGGTACGCCGCCAGCGCCGGCTCGGCCTGCCCCGCTTCGAGCTGCGCGTCACCAAGAAGTGAAAGCGACACTGACAGGTCCCGCAGAACCTGCGGGCTGTCGCCAAGCGCCTGCCGCAACGCGCGGCTGATTTCCAAGCTTTCCCGGTACGCCGCCAGCGCCGGCTCAGCCTGCCCCGCTTCGCGCTGCGCGTCTGCCAGCTTGTTCAGCGACACCCACAGGTCCCGCATCACTTGCGGACCGTCGCCCAGCGCCTGCCGCAACGCGCGGCTGATTTCCAGGCTTTCGCGGTACGCCGCCAGCGCCGGCTCGGCTTGTCCCGCTTCGCGCTGGGCGTCACCCAGACGCTCCAACAACACCGACAAGTCCCGCAGCACCTGCGGGCCGTCGCCCAGCGCCTGCCGCAACGCGCGGCTGATTTCCAGGCTTTCCCGGTACGCCGCAAGCGCCGGCTCGACCTGCCCCGTTTTGCGCTGCACGCCACCCAGACGCTCCAGCGACACCGACAAGTCGCGCAGCACCTGCGGGCCGTCGCCCAGCGCCTGCCGCAACGCGCGGCGGATTTCCAGGCTCTCCCGGTAAGCCGCCAGCGCAGGCTCGGCCTGCCCCGCTTCGCGCTGCACGTCGCCCAATCGGTCCAGCGACACCGACAAGTCCCGCAGCACCTGCGGGCTGTCGCCCAGCGCCTGTCGCAACGCACGGCTGATATCCACGCTTTCCCGGTACGCCGCCAGCGCCGGCTCGGCCTGTCCCGCTTCGCGCTGCGCGTCACCCAAACGACTCAAGGCCATCGACACATCACGCTGCGAGGCAGGGGTGCCCGCAGACTGTTGAAACAACTGCCGGGCCAGCGCCAGCGCATCGGTGGCAATGCGCACGGCCTCATCGGCCAGGCCCTGTTGCAGCGTGGCGCCAGCCAGGTCGTCCAGCTTGTCCCACCAGTCGCGCAGGCCAGCCAGCGTGGGCGATGCCTGATAAGCCGCTTCGGCCTCCAGCGCCGCCTGGCGCAGCGGTGCACGGCCGTCTTCCAGCTGCTGCTGCAGTGTGCGTTGGCTGGCAACTCGGTTGGCCCAACTGGTATCGATCGGCAGGCCATCTGGCCCCACCTTCACCCGCGCCGTGTGGCTGCGCACATGCCACAAGTCAGGCGCTACCGTTTGCACCCGGCCCCACCACGCGGTGGGCAGGCACAGCACCAGCGGCCGAGCAAAGCTGTGGCTCAGCCACTCGCGGTGTTCGTTCAGCCGTGCCAGCGTGGTGGCACGTTCAGCTTCCCACGCCGTGCTGCCCGCCCCATCCACTGCCAGCAGTTCCACCCACACCGGGGCACGCAAAGTAGGCCGCTGTTGCACCTGCGCCTGCAGCGCCGCCAATAGCTGTGCTGCAGCACCTTCTGGCTGCTGCGGCGCCAGGCGCGTGAGTGGGGCCGTGCGCCAGGCCCAGGCATCAGATGCCCACTGCGCAATCGGCGCCACCGCTGCGCCGCTGTCAGCAAACAAAAATACCAGCGACAGGCCGGCTGCCCATTCCATGTGCAGCCGCATCTCGGGCCAGACTTCAGCGGCGGTTTGCGTGGGCGTGGCGGGGCTGGTCATGCAGCCTCAATGGCTTAGCGGCTCAAGCACCCAACTGCCCATGCAGCAGGTAATGCACCTCGCACCAGCGACGGCCGTTCAGGTAGTTCAAGATGACACCGGTGTCGAACAGGCGTGCCAGCGTGGGTAGGTTTTCCAGTTTGTCCAGACCCTCACCGTGGCTGCGGCGCACTTCGCGCAGCCAGGGCAAGTCGTCGCTGGGCAGCTTCATTTCGTCGCACAAAATCTGTTCGGCCAGGTCCACCAGCGTGTTGTCTACCAACGGCAGCGCCGCCTTCGACACGCGCATCTTGGTCAGCAGCGAACGGATGAGCCGAAAGTAGTCGCGCACGCTGCCGCTGCTGGCCAGCGCCAGACGTTCAAGCACCGCACGCGGCAGCACGTCCCCGGCTTGCGGCACCCTTTCAAGCACACACTGCACCATGCGGGTTATGCCGGCGGCATCGGGCACCGCCGCTGCCAGCGGCTGCTCGGCCATTCCAGCCACAGCGGGCGTTGCAGGCCCGGCCAACGGCGGGGTCTGGAACACCTTGCAATGCGGCAGCACCGCCACTTCGACGCCGAAGTAAGAACCGATGCGCGGCTTCAGGTAAGGCAGATAAGGCGGCACGCTGTAGACGGCACACATATGTTGCAGCTTCAGGTATTCGCCATGCACATCGAACGTGCGCTGAATGGCGTCGTAACAGTGCTGAGCGTCAGCGCCTGACACACGCAGCTTTTCCAGTGAATCCAGCAGCAGCACCACCTTGGCCTGTGGGCCGAATTGCGGGTGCTTTTTCACTTCCTTGTTCAGCGCTTCGCAGAAGTTCAAAACCTTGGCGTGCAGCCGGCCGAGCGATCCTTCAATGGCTTTGGCCACCTGGGCGGCCAGGCTGGGGTCGGTCTTGAGTTGGGCCTTGAGACTGATCTTGGCGCCGGTCACGCTGGCATCCACGCTCAGGCCGTCAAAGCTGACTTCGGTGCTGGTCAAGTA
>JAYUPP010000195.1:0-3825 GCA_043760045.1 Betaproteobacteria bacterium | reverse complement strand
GGCCCCACTTCACCTCGCCACTGGCGATGAACTGGTCAATCACCACCTGCGCGCCGTTGACGAAGTCTCCAAATTGCGCTTCCCATATCACCAGCGTGTTGGGCTCTGCACTGGCGTAACCGTACTCAAAACCCAGCACCGCTTCTTCAGACAAGATGGAGTCGATAACGGTGAACGGCGCCTGCCCATCGGCCACGTTTTGCAGCGGAATGTAGATGCCGGTGTCCCACTTCTCGCGGTTCTGGTCGTGCAGCACCGAGTGGCGGTGCACAAAGGTGCCGCGGCCGCAATCTTCGCCGCTCAGGCGCACCGCATAACCACTGGCCACCAGTGACGCATAGGCCATGGTTTCGCCCATGCCCCAGTCGACATTGATCTCGCCCCGGCCCATTGCGGCGCGGTCGGCAATCACCTTTTCCACCAACTGGTGCACCTTGAAATTGCTGGGGATGGTGGTCAAGCGTTCTGCTAAACGTTTGACCTCAGCTAACGGCAAAGCGGTGTCTGCTGCGTCGGTCCACTTGCGGCCCAGGAAAGGTGCCCAGTCCACGGCGTACTTGCTCTTGAAGTTGGTCAACACCGGGTCCACGGTGTGGCGGCCTTCGTCCATCGCCGCGCGGAAGTCCTTCACATACTGGTCGGGGCCGTCGGCGGGCAGCACACCCTGCGCCACCAGTTTTTCGCCATACAACTTTCGCGTGCCCGGGTGTTTGGCGATCACCTTGTACATCAGCGGTTGCGTCAGGCTGGGGGTGTCCTGTTCGTTGTGGCCCAGCTTGCGGAAGCAGATGATGTCCACCACCACGTCTTTGTTGAACTGCTGGCGGTAGTCCATCGCCAGGCGCGTGCACATCACCACCGCTTCAGGGTCGTCGCCGTTGACGTGCAGCACCGGTGCTTCAATCATCTTCACGACGTCGCTGCAGTACAGCGTGGAACGTGAATCGCGCGGGTCGCTGGTGGTGAAACCAATCTGGTTGTTGACCACCAGGTGCACCGTGCCGCCGGTGAAGTAGCCGCGCGTTTGCGCCAACGCCAGCGTTTCCATCACCACGCCCTGGCCAGCAAATGCAGCGTCACCGTGCACCAGCACCGGCAGCACTTGGGCGCCGGTTTTGTCACCGCGGCGGTCCATGCGCGCTTTGACGCTGCCTTCCACCACCGGGTTGACGATTTCCAAATGGCTGGGGTTAAAGGCCAGGCTCAAATGCACCGGGCCGCCGGGGGTGGTGATGTCGGAACTGAAACCTTGGTGGTACTTCACGTCACCCGCCGGCAGCACTTCGGCGGCGGTGTGGTCGAACTCGGCAAACAGGTCGGCCGGCATCTTTCCGAGCGTGTTGACGAGCACGTTCAAGCGGCCGCGGTGGGCCATGCCGATCACAATTTCCTGCACGCCGTTGATGCCGGCACGCTGCACCACTTCGTCCATGCTGGCGATGAAACTCTCACTGCCTTCCAGGCTGAAACGTTTTTGGCCCACATATTTGGTGTGCAGGTAACGCTCAAGCCCTTCAGAAGCGGTCAGCCGGTTCAGGATGTGTTTCTTCTCTTCGGCGCTGAAGCTGGGTTTGCTGCGCACCGCCTCCAGCCGCTGCTGCCACCAGCGCTTTTCAGCCGGGTCGGTGCAGTGCATAAATTCAACGCCCACCGTGCCGCAATAAGTTTCCCGCAGCGCCTGCACGATCTCGCGCAGCGTCATGTTTTCGGCTTTGGTGAAGTAAGTATTCGCCGCCGAAAACGTGATGTCCATGTCCGACTCGGTCAAGTCGTAGAACGTGGGCTCCAGTTCGGGAATCTTCGGGCGCTCGGTGCGCTTCAGCGGGTCCAGGTCGGCCCAGCGCGAGCCCAAGAAACGGTAGGCCGCAATCAGGCTTTGCACATGCACCTGTTTGCGCGCCACGGCCAGGTCGGCTTCGCTGGCCTTCAGAGCAAACGCATTTGCTTTGGCACGCTGCGCGAATGATTCAACCACCGGGGCATGGGCCACGTCGCGCGCGTCGCTGCCGTCGAGCGCCGGCACATGCTGCAGGTTGTCGAAATAGGTGCGCCAGTTGTCGGGCACGCTGGCAGGGTTGTCGAGGTAGGCCTCGTACAACTCTTCGACATAAGGGGCGTTGCCGCCGAACAGGTACGAGTTCGACCAGGATTGCTGCATCATCTTTCGCTCACCGTGCGCACCGGTCTGCGGCGCTGTGGATGGGTTCATCAACCTTCCGCGTCCCGGCTGCACCGGTTGGCGGACTAGCGACCCGCCTTGCTGCTTCAATAAAACTTGCCAGCAAGGGGACGGGAAGGAACGTCTTTGTTTCAACTGCCACTCTAACATTGCGTTGCAGCGGGGCTTGCACCGCAACAGCACGGCTTGCAGGCTTCAGTTCTGCGCGCTGCGTGGCGGCACGCTGCCCATACTGTGGTGCTGATGAAAGCGCAAGTCATCTGGCTGCACCCGCTGGCACCGGCCAAACCAGCCGCCGGCCAGGCCTGCAACGGCTGCGGCGTGTGCTGCACCGCCGAGCCCTGCCCGGTGGGCGTGCTGTTGTCCCGTCGCACCCGGGGCGCATGTGTGGCGCTGGTCTGGAACGAACCACAGCAGGCCTACCGCTGCAGTGTGGTGGACGGCCACAAGACCAAGCTGCCACCGGCACTGGCGCGGGCCTGGCGGCGCCTGGCGTTGCGCTGGATTGCCGCTGGTGCGGGCTGCGACTGCAACCTGCAGCCGGGCCCGGGCTGACACCAGGCGGCTGGTGCAGGGGCCTGCACCGGCCTGCGCTGCCTGCGTTGGCATGCGCCGGCCTGCGTTCAGCCGACCATCGGCGTTTCCCCGCTGGCCGGGTGCTGTTCAGGCCCTAGCATCCAGGGTTTTGCGATATCCCATTTTTCGCTTGAGGAGCCGATCTTGAAAGACTTGAAAGCCCTGTTGTCCGCCGCCGCAATGGCCACGCTGGTGGCCGCCATTGCCGTGCCTGCACACGCCCAAACCCTGCGCTGGGCGGCTCAGAACGACATCCTGACGCTGGACCCCCACGCGCAGAACCACGCCACCACCAACGCCATCCTGATGCATGCCTATGAGGGCCTGACGCGCTACAGCTCAACCTACCAGGTTGAACCCGCGCTGGCCACGAAATGGACTTACGTGTCGCCAACGCAAGTGCGTTTTGAACTGCGCAAAGGCGTGAAGTTCCAGGACGGCACGCCCTTCACCGCCGATGACGTGGTTTTTTCCTTCGGCCGCATCAAACAGCCGCAGGGCACGATGTCGATCTACGTCACCGGCATCGCCGACATCAAAAAGATCGACGACCACACCATCGACGTGATGATGGCCGCGCCGAACCCGCTGTTGCTGCGCAACATCATCGACTTCCGCATCATGAGCAAGGCCTGGGCGGAGAAGAACAAAACCACCAACGTGCAGGACTACAAGGCGAAAGAAGAAAACTTCGCCTCGCGCAACGTGATGGGCACCGGTGCCTTTCGCATCCTGAGCTGGCAACCCGAGCAGCGCATCATGATGGCGCGCAACGACGTGTGGTGGAGCAAGCCCGAAGGCAATGTGGCGCAGGTGGTGTACACGCCCATCAAGGCCGACGCCACACGCGTGGCGGCGCTGCTGTCGGGTGATGTGGACATGCTGACCGACGTGCCCACGCAAGACATCGACCGCCTGCGCACCGACAAAAAGCTCAAGGTCATCGACGGCCCTGAGGTGCGCACTATTTTCTTGGCGCCCGACGTCGGCAGCGCAGAACTGAAATACAGCAACGTGAAGGGCAAGAACCCCTTCAAAGACAAGCGCGTGCGCGAGGCCTTGAGCCTGGC
>JAYUPP010000194.1:0-10174 GCA_043760045.1 Betaproteobacteria bacterium | reverse complement strand
CCCTTCAGCTGAAAGGCGCGCTGCGAAGGCGCGGCGAGTGCACGTTCCAGCGAAAACACCGCGTCGTCGGCGGTGAAAGCGCTGCCGTCGTGAAAGCGCACACCGGGCCGCAGCTTGAAGCGCCAGACGGTGGGCCCCGCCATCTGCCAGGACAGCGCCAGCGCGGGTTCGAGCTTGAACTTTTCATCGCGGCCCACCAGCGAGTCGTGAATCTGGAAAGCCACGCGCGAGTGGTAGAGCAACGCTATGGCGTGCGGGTCCATCGTCTGCGGGTCGAAGGCCGAGGCCACGCGCAGCAGCGGGGTGCTGGAGGCGGCAGAGGTTTGCGCCAGCGCTGCCAGCGGCAGCCAGCTCAGCAAGAGCGCCTTGCTCACGAGCCGGGCCAGCCTGGAACACAGGTTCATTCCAAAGGCCTGGGTGGTGCGGCGGGTGCGGCAGGTGCGGCTGATGCGGCAGGTGCGGCAGGTGCGGCTGGTGCAGGTAAGGCTGGCTGCTGCGTGCACGTCAGTCAGTGAAGTTTGAACGCTTGCCATTGTGCCCAGCGCGGTGCTGCAAGCTGCGCGCATGGCCTGCGTGTAAACACCAGATGGCTGGGCGAACTCAGCCGCCGTCGTCACCCTCTGCCACGTCTTCGTCGTCACGCGCTTTCAGCACGCGCTGCCGCAGGCGTGCCGCCAGCGGCGCCAGTTGCTGCACGAGGCCGGCCGACGGCACGGCCTGTGTGGCGTCCAGCATCGGCAAGGGCAGGGTGCTCATGTACGGCGGGGCGCTGAAGCGGTCGGTGGTGCGGTGCGTGAAGGCGAGGTGGATGGCACCACCCACCACTGTGGCTGCCACCATCGCGGCTGCGGCGCGCTGGGGCTGGTGCGGCATCAGCAGCGCCAGGTGGCGGTAAACCACCCCCGCCATCAGCAGCACCCGCAACACCGGCGTCAGCCGCCACAGCCAGGGCCAGCCGAAAGTCGACGCCAGCAGCGGCAGCAGCGAATCCAGAATCTCGATCAGCAGCAGCCCGGGCAGCGCGATGTGCAGGTGGGCGAGAAATTCAAACCGCTGCTGGAACAGTTTGGACAGCAGCGCCCAGGTGGCACACCAGGCCATCACGGCCGCAGGCAAACCCACCAGCGCCGGCAGCCAGGTCGTGAAGTCGGCTCCGGGGTCGAGGCTCAGGCCATGTTGCACCACCAGCGCCAGCATCAGCAACGCCGCCGCCAGCCACAGGCGCGTGCTGGCTTGCAGACCCCCCCAGCGGGCGGCAGCGGCAGCGCTGCTGCCGCGCAGCAGGTGCGCCGGCAGCGGCCGTTCGGGCGCCAGGGTTTCGCTGCGCTGGCGCAGTTGCAGTTGCGTGTGGCCCAGCTGCAGCGTGCAGGGCCGTGCCGGCACCGGCTGCACCGCGCCGGCCACCAGGTGGTGGCCGTCGAGCCAGGCGCCGTTGATGCTGGCGCCAACCGTCAGCACCAGTTGGTTGTTATCGCCCTGCGCCAACGTGGCGTGGTGCGGTGCGACGCTGGCGTCGTGCAGCACCAGTTGCTGGTCGAGCGCGCGGCCCAGGGTCAAAGGCCAGGCGTGCACGTCGATGCTGCGCACCGCGCGGCCGTCGGCGTCCAGCTGCGTGATCAGCGCGAGGCGGTCTTCGGGGCGGTCCATGCAAAGCCGTCAAGATAATGTTGGGCCAGCTTCTGCGCACTGGCCAGGCTGACACCGTGGGCGTCGAAGCGGCCTTGCACGCCAGTGGTGGGCTCGTCGAGCGTGGCCACCAGCACCGACACGTCGTGCAGGCCGGGTAGTTTTTTGTAGGCCCGCAGGCAGATCACGGCCTTCAGCTGCAGCACGGCAGTTTTGTTGCCGGCCGCGCCGCCGCCGGTGGTGCCCCCTGCGGCCACGGTTTGTTCCACACACTGCGCGGCCGTGCGCTGGCGGTCGTTTACACCGACGAATTCGTTACCAAAGCTGGCGCTGTAGCGGTCAGCAAAACGCAACGCCCCAAGCCGGCTGCCGTCATAGGCTTCGTGGCGCACGGTGATGTAGCCGCTGAGCAAAGCGCCGCTGACGAAGATGCGGCTGTCCATCGCGCAGTCGCTGCGTTCAAACTGCAAGCCGCGCGCCGCTTGCGGCGAGCCTCGGCCCCAACAGCGCATGAACTGTTCTTGCGGCACCGGTATGCGGTACAGCGCATGCCCGGCTTCGCGCCAGGGCAGGCTGGTGAAACGCTGCGTGAGCCGCGCTTCATGCGCCAGCAGCTGGCGCGCGATTTCGTCCCAGGCCGGGGCGGTGATGGGCACGGCTTTGCTGGCGCGCGCCAGCAGCGCCCGCACGGGCGTGGCGGGCACCAGAAAGCTGACCTGTTCACCGTCGCGCCGCGCAGCGACATTCACGCCAATCAGCCGGCCTTCATCGTCCAGCGCCGGGCCACCGCTCATGCCGGCGCTGAGCGAGCCGCCGAAAAACAGCGTCTCCAGAAAACTGCGTTCGACCGGGCCGTTGTAGGTGCCTTCAGCCACCGCGAAACCCACGTCCAGCGGGTTGCCAAGTGCAAAGATGCGGGCGCCTCGCGCCAGGGGTTCCTCAGCTGGGCGCAGCGGCACCGCGCCGCGCCCAGCCAGGGGCGCCGGGTCGGCCAAACGCAGCAGCGCCAGGTCGTGCACGACATCAAAAGCCAGCAGTTGCAGTGCGCCTTGTTTGCCGTCCACGCTGGCATACACCAGCCGGTGGCGCGCCGGCTGCAGTGCGTATTGACTGATGACGTGGTAATTGGTGACCAGCAGGCCGCTGCTGTCCACCAAAAAGCCTGAACCCACGGACGATTGGCTGTCCTGCGTTTTCAGCAGCGTGCGCACCTGCAGCAGCAGCGGCTTGGTGCGTTCGTAGATGCGCTGACCGGTGCCGGTGATTGACGGTGCGCTGGCGGCGAGCTCTGCGCGCAATGGCGCGGTTGCAGGTTGTGATGGCGGTTGTGGAGCTGCCTGCGCTGGTGGCTGCGGCGTGGGGCCGGCGGCGAAGGCCGGTGCCAGCAGCTGCAGGGCCAGCCAGGTGGTGGTGAACGCCGCCGCGAGCGAGCGTGCAGCGAAGAAGCGTGAACGCATCAGCGTTTGACCTCGGGTTTCGCGCGCATCAAAGTGCTTTTGCCGAACAGGCTTTCTATCAAGTCCACCGCCAATTGCGCCGTCTGGTTGCGCACGTCCAGCGCCGGGTTCAGTTCCATCACATCCAGGCTGGCCAGTTGGCCGGTGTCGGCAATCATTTCCATGCACAGCTGCGCTTCGCGGTAGGTGGGGCCACCCAGGATGGTGGTGCCCACGCCGGGTGCGATGGCGGGGTCGAGAAAATCGACATCGAAGCTGACATGCAGGTGCGTGCGCTCGTCCAGCCCGGCCAGCGCCTGCTGCATGGTGTGGCGCATGCCCATCTCGTCGATGAAGCGCATGTCGAAGACTTCCAGGCCCGTTTCGTGCACCAGGCGCTTTTCACCGGCATCCACGCTGCGTATGCCAATCTGCCGCACGCAGCGCGCGTCGATGGCCGGCACATGTCCGCCGATACCCACCAGCTCGGCCGGGCCGTGCCCGCACAGGCAGGCCACCGGCATGCCGTGCATGTTGCCGCTGGGGGTGAGTGTGCTGGTGTTGAAGTCGGCATGGGCGTCCAGCCACAGTACGCGCAAGGTCTTGCCGGCTGCGCGACAGTGGCGTGCCACCGCGCTGATGCTGCCGATGCTCAAGACATGGTCGCCACCCAGCAGAACAGGCAGGCGGCTGCGTTGCAGTTCGGCATAAACGGCTTCGTGCACGGCCGTGTTCCAGGCCGTCACTTCGGCCAAATGGCGGTAGCCGTTCACCGGTGCCAGCCAGGGGTTGGCTGGGCCGCTGACGTTGCCCAGGTCCTGCACCTGCAAGCCGTGGCTTTGCAGCGCCGGCTGCAGCTGCGCCACGCGCAGCGCTTCGGGGCCCATGCTGGCGCCGCGGGCGCCGGCGCCGATGTCGGTGGGTGCGCCTATCAGTGAAACGGGGCGGGGGGTGCTCATGCGGTCATTCTGGGGCCAGCCCGGTGCAGGGCGCGTGGGCAGTCAAATGTGCGCGCCCAGATCACCCGTCTGCGTGGCTGCCGCGTCGAAGCCGTAGTGCCCCGCCAGCACCGCCCAGGCTTCTTCTGCCGTTTCAACATAACGTATGAGTTGCTCGTCACCGGGGCTGATCAAACCCATGTCGATCAGCAACTGCAGGTTCAGCAGCTTTTCCCAGAAGGCGCGGCCGAACAGCAAAATGGGGCGCATCCGGCTCTTGCCGGTTTGCACCAGCGTCAGCGTCTCGAACAGCTCGTCCAGCGTACCGAAGCCGCCTGGGAAACACACCAGCGCGATGCTGCGCATCAGGAAGTGCATCTTGCGCAGCGCAAAGTAGTGGAACTGAAAACACAGCTCGGGTGTGATGTACGGGTTGGGCTGCTGCTCGTGCGGCAGCACGATGTTCAAACCGATGCTCTTGCCACCTACGTCATAAGCGCCCCGGTTGCCGGCTTCCATGATGCCGGGGCCGCCGCCGGTGACCACGAAGATGGGCGTTTCCAGCGCACGCGAGCGCTGCGTCACGAGCGCTGCAAAACTGCGCGCCTGTTCGTAGTAGTGGCTCATTTCCAGGTCGAGCTGCGCACGCCGCACCGCGCTTTCGTTGCCGCTGGCCTGGGCCGTGAGCAAGTCGCGCGCGGCCTGTTCGCCCGACTTGATGCGCGCGCTGCCGAAAATGACGATGGTGGACTCAACCCCTTGTTCACGCTGCACCATTTCGGGCTTCAGCAGTTCCAGCTGCATGCGCACCGGGCGCAACTCGTCGCGCAACAGGAATTCAGTGTCAGTGAAGGCCAGGCGGTAGGCACTTTCAGGGCCGTCGTACAGCGGCGGCGCGCTTTCCTGCGCCGCTTCTTCGCTGGCGCTCGGGAAATTGCGTTCACCCAGGCAGGGTGCGCCGGGGCTGGCAGCGGCGGGTGTTGACGGCAAGTTGTTCATCATCGCTTCAGTTATTTGAAGGGCAAGCCCCGGCAGCGCCTGCAGCGGGCGGCGGCTGCCGTATGCCACACACCGCACAGCCCGCCTGGCGGCCCAGGCTCACACGTTCCCACTGCATGTTGCGTGCGTCCAGCATCAGCAGCTGGCCCGCCAATGACTGGCCGGTGTGTGCCAGCAACTTCAACGCTTCGGCGGCCTGCATGCTGCCGATGATGCCCACCAGCGGCGCAAACACCCCCAGCGTTGCACACGCCGCTTCTTCAAACGCGGCTTCGGGCGGAAACAGGCAGGCATAACAAGGCGCTGCAGCGTCACGGGTGTCGTACACCGAGATCTGCGCGTCCCAGCCGATGGCCGCGCCCGACACCAGCGGCTTGTTGTGGCGCACGCACAGGGCGTTGATGAGGTGCCGGGTGCTGAAGTTGTCGGTGCAGTCCAGCACCACGCTGGCTGCGGGCACCAGCTCATCCAGCAAGGCTTCATCAGCGCGCGCCACCACGGCACGCAACTGCAGGCCGGGGTTCAGCGCGGCCATGCTGGCGCAGGCCGATTCGGCTTTCGCCAGCCCCAGGCGCGACTGCGCGTGTGCAATCTGGCGCTGCAGGTTGGTGAGCTCGACGTGGTCGTGGTCGACCACGGTGATGCGGCCGACACCGGCGGTCGCCAGGTACAGCAGCGCCGGTGAACCCAGGCCGCCGGCGCCGATGACCAGCGCGTGGGCGTCCAGCAGCCGCTGCTGGCCTTCGATGCCGATTTCGTCGAGCATCAGGTGCCGGGCATAACGCTGAAGTTGGTGGTCGTTCATGCAGTCAAGGCAAAGCCCGCCGGCCGGGGGGCTGGGGCGGGCTTTGGGGCTTCAAAAAAGGGGAAAGCAGAGCGTGCGGCTTGGGTGCCGGGCGGCCGACGCCCGTGCGGAACCGGTATTTACTTCTTGTCGGTGGCCGCCGCTTCGGCGCGCTGTTCGGCGCTGGTTTTGCTGGCCACCACCGGCAGCCCGCGCAGCTTGTTCAGCGCCTGCTGCAGCGGAAAGTCTTCAGCGCTGCCAAATTCGGGCAGCGGCTTCACCGGCTCTTTGCTCTTGGCCAGCTGCTCTTCGAGTTTCTGGCGCGCTTCTTCACGCGCTTTTTCGCGCGTCTTTTCAACTTCAGTGTCTTTCTTTTCTTCAGCGCCGATCAGGTGTTTGTTCAGGTCGGCTTCGCGCATGCGCAGCGCCGCAAACACGTTGCCTTCGGCCGTTTCGTCCAGGAACACATCGGGCGTGATGCCTTTGGCCTGAATGGATTTGCCGGCCGGTGTGTAGTAACGCGCGGTGGTGATCTTCAGTGCCGTGTCGGCCGGCAGCGGGCGGATGGTTTGCACCGAGCCTTTGCCGAAGGTTTGTGCGCCCATGATGGTGGCGCGTTTGTGGTCTTGCAGCGCACCGGCGACGATTTCGCTGGCCGATGCCGAGCCTTCGTTGACGAGCACCACCAGCGGCACTTTTTTCAGCGCTGCGGGCAGGCGTTTCAGCGGGTCGCTGCTGCTGCGGCGGCCGTAGTCTTCCACGCTGGCCTTGAAGGTGCGCTTGGAATCGGCCAGTTGCCCATTGGTAGACACCACCACCACGCCTTCGGGCAGGAAAGCGGCCGACAAGGCCACTGCGCCGTCGAGCAAACCGCCGGGGTCGTTGCGCAGGTCCAGCACCAGGCCTTTCAGGTTCGGGTCTTGTTTGTACAGGTCTTCAATCTTGCGCACGAAGTCGTCCACCGTGCGTTCCTGGAACTGGCTCACACGCAGCCAGCCGTAACCGGGGTCGACCATCTTCGCGCGCACGCTTTGCATGCGGATTTCTTCGCGCACGATGGTGACCGGGAAGCTGCGGTTTTCCAGTTTCCTGAAAACGGTGAGCACGACCTTGGTTTGCGGGTCGCCGCGCATGCGTTTGACGGCCTGGTCGACCGTCAAGCCGCGCACCGGGGTGTCGTCGATGCGGGTGATGAGGTCGCCCGACTTCAGGCCGGCGCGAAAGGCCGGTGAACCTTCAATGGGCGACACCACTTTGACGGCACCTTCTTCCATCGACATTTCGATGCCGATGCCGACAAACTTGCCGCCGGTGGCTTCGCGGAATTCCTTCAGCGTTTTTTTGTCGAGGTATTGCGAATGCGGGTCGAGCCCCGAAACCATGCCCGAGATGGCGTCGCTGATGAGTTTTTTCTCATCCACCGGTTCGACATACTCGGTTTTCACGCGGTCAAACACCGCCGACAGCTGCTGCAGTTCTTCCAGCGGCAACGCCACCGTGCTGCGGGCCACCGCTTGCAACTGCATCGTGGTCAGCGCGCCGGCCACGGCCCCGACCGCCAAAATGCCCGCAACTTTCAGTTTTGCACCCATCGTTCACCCACCCCTTTCAAGGCAGAACCAGCCCTTGTGACCGGACCGTTCCAGTATAGGTCTGGCACCCCTTTCCGACACGGCGGCAGGGGCCGCAGTCACATGGACTAAAGGGGTAAAGAAGTGTCAATTTCGCGCGCCAGGCCCGCAACAGGGCCGGCGGGCTGGCGCGCAAACGTCACCACGTGGTCCACCTCGGCGCGAATGCCGATCCATTCGCCCACCTGGTGGTCGTGGTGCGAAGGCACATGCGCCATCACACGCTGGCCGCCCGCAAGGCGCAGCGTGAGCAGGAATTCCGAGCCGCGAAAGGCCTTGCGTTCGATCAGCGCGCGCACCGGTGAAGCGTCGTCGTGCACGATGTCGTCGGCACGCAGCAGCACGTCACATTCATCACCCGGGTAGACACCGGGCAGCGGGCAGCCAGCGATGTCCTCCAGGTCACCCAGCGGCGTGCGCACCACATGGCTCGGCACCGGGCCCGGCTCATTCCCCTGCACATTCCTCTGCACATTCGCCTGCACCCGCGCCACCACCTGCGCTGGCGCGAAAACGCCGTGGCCGATGAATTGCGCCACAAAGCGGCTGGCCGGCCGGTGATACAGCGTATAGGCGTCGTCCCACTGTTCCAGGTGGCCTTGGTTCATGACGCCGATCGCGTCGCCGATGGCAAAAGCTTCCAGCTGGTCGTGCGTGACCATCAAGGCTGTGGTGGCGCTGGCCTTCAAAATTTCGCGCACCTCTTGCGCCAGGCGCTCCCGCAAGTCCACGTCCAGGCTTGAAAAAGGCTCGTCCAGCAGCAGCAGGCGCGGCCGGGGTGCCAGTGCACGCGCCAGCGCCACACGTTGCTGCTGGCCACCGCTTAACTGATGCGGCGCGCGGCTGGCAGCCTGCGCCAGGCCCACCAGTTCCAACATTTCCTGCGTGCGCGCGCGGCGTTCGTCTTTGGGCAGCGCGGCAATGCCGAAAGCCACGTTGTCGCTGATGCTCAGGTGCGGAAACAGCGCGTAATCTTGAAACACCATGCCGATCTGGCGCTGTTCGGCGCTGATGTGCACACCCGTTGCGACATCAGAAAGTGTCTGTCCCGCGATACTGACGCGCCCTGCGGCGCAGCGCTCGAGCCCGGCCACAGCGCGCAACAGCGAGGTTTTGCCGCAGCCCGAAGGGCCGATCAGCACACCAATGTCGCCCTTTTGCAGGCCCAAAGAAACGCCGTCCACCGCAGGGCGCACGGCCGGCATGCGGGCGTATCGGACAGCCACCGCTTCCAGGTTCAGGAACATCCAGCCATGATAATGGGCTGAACGTAAATGCGCATGGTTCGCATTTGTGCCCTGCTTTGTAACTGCGGTGGGCTCACCACCCCGGAAGCCAGCTCCCTTCAAAAGTCTTTCATCGCCCGGGGCGCGGCCCTGTGTGACGAAAGTTAGCGCCCCAACCCGCCGTGCCCGCTGCCTTCCGCGCTGTGCTCACCCTGGCCTGCCTGCTGCTGGCGCTGCCGCTGTTGGGAATTTTCAGCGCCTGGTTCGCAATGGACGCCAGCACCTGGGCGGGCCTGCGCCACCAGTGGCAAACGGTGCTGCCGGGTTACGCCGTGCAATCACTGCTGCTGGCTGGCGGTGTGGGCGTGGGTGTGATGCTGCTGGGCACGGCGCTGGCCGCAGCCGTTACGCTGTTTGAATTTCCGCTCCGGCGGGTGCTGGAGTGGGCGCTGCTGTTGCCCTTGGCGATGCCGGCTTATGTGCTGGCCTACGCCTGCACCGACGCACTGCAGTTCAGCAGTGTCTTGCAAAGCGGCCTGCGCCAACTGCTGGGCGTGAAGGGCGCGCTGTGGGGCGACGTGCGCAGCCTGCCAGGCGCCATCATCCTGTTTGTGCTGTGCCTGTACCCGTATGTGTATTTGCTCGTGCGTGCCGCATTGGGTGAACGTGCAGTGCGTTTGATGGAAGCCGCGCGGCTGCTGGGCGCACCGATGCGCCGCCGCGTGCTGGAAGTGGCGCTGCCAATGGCCCGCCCAGCGGTGGCCGCTGGCACCGCGCTGGCGTTGATGGAAACGCTGGCCGACTACGGCGTGGGTTCTTATTTCGGCCTCGCCACCTTCAGCACCGGCATCTACAAAGCCTGGCTGGTGATGGGCGACCGCAACGCCGCAGCGCAACTGGCGTCGCTGTTGCTGGTGGTGGTGGCGGTGCTGCTGGCGACCGAGCGTCATGCGCAGCGGCGCCTGCGTTTTACCGGCGGCGGCCACGGCGCCGGGGCGTCTGAAGCCCGGCCGCTGCAACTGCGTGGCGCCCCCGCCTGGGGCATGGCCGCGCTGTGCAGCCTGCCGGTGCTGCTGGGTTTTGTGCTGCCGGTGGCCTGGTTGCTGCATCTGTTGGTGCAAGAGGCGCGTTATGCCGAAGTGGGCCTGCCGCTGGCACGTTTTGCGCAGTGGGCCGGCAACAGCTTCAAGCTGGCGGGCCTGGCTGCGCTGGTGGCCACCGCGCTGGCGCTGGCGGTGGCGCACGCGGTGCGCCAGGGCGCAGGCCGGCTGCTGCCGGTTGCGGCACGCGCACTGTCTTTGGGTTATGCCGTGCCGGGCGCGGTGGTGGCCGTGGGCTTGTTGCTGCCGTTGGCCTGGGCACAAGAGCGCTGGCCGGGACTGGGTGCCACGGCCTGGTTCACTGGCGGCCTGGCAGCATTGATGCTGGCCTACCTGGTGCGCTTTTCGGCGGTGGCGCTGCAGTCGGTGGAAGCCGGCTACGCGCGGCTGCCGCTGGCGGTGGACGAAACAGCGCGCATGCTGGGCGCCAGCGG
>JAYUPP010000193.1:0-10193 GCA_043760045.1 Betaproteobacteria bacterium | reverse complement strand
TTGGCCATCCCGGCACGCAGCAGGCCGTGCATCAGGCTCTTGGCCAGCAGGGTGGCCACGCGCGCGTCGCGGTGGAAGGCGCGGTCGCCGATGACGCTGCTTTCACCGTAGTCCAGGTCGAGCACGGGTGTGAAACTCAGGTCCACACCACAGGCGCGCAGCTCGGCGCCGAGCACGAAACCCAGCGCACTGGCAGCGTCGGTGGCACCCAGCGGATCACGCATCCACTGTTCACCCAACACGCGCATCGCCGGCAGCGCGGTGTAGCCGTCGGTGCGAAAGCGCTGCACGCGGCCACCTTCATGGTCGACGCAGATCAGCAGGTCGGGCCGCAGCTTTTTCACCTCGGCCGTGAGGGCTGTCAGCTGGGCCCGGTTTTCCCAGTTGCGGGCAAACAGGATGAGGCCGCCGGCCAGCGGATTTTTCAGCCGCTTGCGGTCGGCCACATTCAGGCTGGTGCCAGCGATGTCCAGCACCACGGCGGCGTGGGCGGGTGTATGGGCAATGCTCTTCAAGCGGAACTCCTCTTTTCGACCACCACAAAGGTGGCTGCGTAATCGGTTTCGTCGGTCACGGTGACGTGGCCCTGCAGGCCGCGTGCTTCAAACCACTGCGCCAGTTCACCCGACAGGTGCAACACCGGCTTGCCGCTGGTTTCATTCAAGATCTGACAAGCCCGCCAGCTCATCGGCCACCGGATGCCCAGGCCGATGGCTTTGGAGAAGGCTTCCTTGGCCGAAAAGCGGGTGGCCAGGTAGCGCACGCCGCGCGCCGGTGCACGCAAGCTGCGGGCGTGAAACACGCTCAATTCTTCGGGGCCCAGCACACGCTGCGCGAAGCGTTCGCCGCGGCGCCGCATGGTGCCTTCGATGCGGCGGATGTCGCACACGTCGGTGCCTATGCCGTAGATCATCTTGCGGGGGCAGCTGGGTGCGTGGCTGGGTGAACGTTTGCTTGCGCAGCCCGAATGCAGCGCTGGTAGTCACGCACCGTCTCGGCCAGGCCCAGCTCCAGTGCGTCGGCCACCAGCGCGTGGCCGATCGACACCTCTTGCACGCCGGGCACCGCGCGCAAGAAGTCCGCCAGGTTGTTGCGGTTCAGGTCGTGGCCGGCATTCACACCCAGGCCGGCGGCCAGCGCAGCCTGCGCCGTGGCGACGAATGCTGCGACCTGCGCAGCAAAACCCGGGCCACCATGGGCAGCGGCACAGGGTTCGGTGTACAGCTCCACGCGGTCGGCACCCACCGCACGCGCCAGCGCCATGGCCTGCGGCGCGGCGCCCATGAACAGGCTGACACGCACACCGAGTGCATGGCACTCATCAATCAAAGGCCGCAGACGTTCGCCGTCAGCCGCCAGGTCCCAGCCGTGGTCGCTGGTGAACTGGCCTTCGCTGTCGGGCACCAAAGTCAGCTGGTGCAGTGGCAGGCGCTGGCGAACCAGTTCGCGCGCAAAACCCAGCAGGTTCTGAAAAGGGTTGCCTTCGATGTTGTATTCGGCTTGCGGCCACTGCTGCATCAGCACCGCCAGGTCATGCACGTCATGCGCGCGGATGTGGCGCTCGTCGGGCCGGGGGTGCACGGTGATGCCATCAGCACCAGCCTGCAGGCACAGCGTGGCGGCTTTCACGACGCTGGGAACGCCCAGGTGGCGTGTGTTGCGCAGCAGCGCAATCTTGTTGACGTTGACCGACAGCGCGGTGCGGCCCGCACGCTGGGCTGCGGCATGCGATTCAGGGGCGAGCAAAGGGTTCATTGATGTGGAAGTCTTGCATGGTCCGCAGCGTTGCCCCGCATCATGAAAGTTAGCGTGGACTTTCAGCCAGCCGCTGCACGCCTTGCCAGACCTGGCGCGTGCGCAACGGGCGCTGCCCCAGATGATAGTGAAGCAGCGCGCGCAGCGGCCCGCGCAGTGCGGTGGCGGCCGTTGCACAGGCCTGGCGCAGCTTGACCATGGTGCCGGTGGTGATGGCAGCCTGCACGGCCAGCCAGGCCGCGCCCGGCGCGCCGCTGGCTTCGTCAGGCACCAGCCCGTGGTCGGCGTGCAAGGCATAACGACGCTCGGGTGCCAGCGGCTGCGCTGTCAGCGTCTCCGTGCCCAGTTCAGGCAACACACCCAGCTCACGCAACAGCACCAGTTCAAAAGCACGCAGCACCGCGCCTTCGGCCGTGGTTTCGGGCGTGGGTTCGGCTGCTGTATGGGCCGCAGTTTCGGTCGCAGTTTCGGATTCAGCCGCAGCACCGCCGCCGCTTTTGCCGTTGCCCACACGGCTGCCGGCGCTGGTGTCTTGTGACTGCGCCAAGGCCACCAGCGTGTCGGCATAAGCATCAAACAGCTCAGCATGCGGGTCTTGCCGCGCCAGCAGCTTCAGCAACAACTCGTTCAGGTAATAAGCCGACAGCAGCGCCTGCGGCGGCATCAATGGCACACCGCCGCACCATTCCACGCTGCGCAGGTTCACCACCTCTGTAGATTCGTCGCGGGGCGCTTTGCCCAGCAGCACCTGCAGGGGCAAAAACGGCAACAGCAGCGGCCTGAAATTGGAGGTCGGGCGCTTGGCGCCTTTGGCGACCACCACCACCCGGCCCTGCGCGCGGGTGAACAGCTCAACGATCAGGCTGGTTTCGCTCCAGTGGTACTGGTGCAGCACATAGGCTGTTAGCGGATGGGCCGCTGCAGCCCTGCGGCCCTTGGTCCGGGAAGCGGGCGCCGCTTCCAGGGTCATTCGTAGCCGTAGCTGCGCAGGTGGGCATCGCTGTCGGCCCAGCCCGAGCGCACCTTCACCCACAGCTCCAGAAACACCTTCGCGTCCCACAAGCGTTCCAGCTCTTGCCGGGTTTCACTGCCGATGCGTTTCAGGCGTTCACCGCCTTCGCCAATGACCATGCCCTTGTGGGCGTCGCGCTCGACCACGATGGTGGCGGCGATGCGGCGCAGATTGCCTTCTTCGGTGAAGGTGTCGATGACGACAGTGCAGTTGTAGGGCAGCTCGTCACCGGTCAGGCGGAACAGTTTTTCGCGGATCAGCTCGCCGGCCAGGAAGCGTTCACTGCGGTCGGTGAGGGCGTCTTCTTCGTACAACCAGGGCTGCTCGGGCAGGTAAGGCGCCACGATGTCCTGCAGCCGTTGCACGTCGGCGCTGTGCGTGGCCGACATGGGCACAAATTCGGCGAACTGGTAGCGCTCTTGCATGGTCTTCAACCAGGGCAGCACGTCTTGCCGGCGCTTCAAGGTGTCCAGCTTGTTGGCCACCAGCAGCACCGGGCGGGTTTGCTGTGGGTCCTGCGAAAACAACGCCAGCACCTTGGCGTCTGCGGCCGAAAAGCGGCCGGCCTCCACCAGGAACAGCACCACGTCCACGTCGCCCAGCGAAGACAACACGGTGCGGTTCAGCGTGCGGTTGAGCGCCCCGCCCTGCCCGCTCATGTGCTTCATCTGGAAGCCGGGTGTGTCAACAAAAACAAACTGCACCGCCCCTTGTGTGACGATGCCGGTGATGCGGTGGCGCGTGGTCTGCGCCTTCTTGCTGGTGATGCTGATCTTCTGGCCCACCAGGGCGTTGAGCAGCGTGCTCTTGCCCACATTGGGCCGGCCGACGATGGCCACCAGGCCGCAGCGTTGCGGTGTTAGCGGGGCCGTCGAATGTTCAGTCGGCGTTTCAGGAATGCTGTCGGTGGGTGTCATGAGCAGAGCGGTCCACCAGGTTGATCCCTGGCTTTCAGGAACTGCAGCATACGCTTGGCTGCAGCCTGCTCTGCGATGCGGCGCGACCGCCCTTCACCCTGTTCAGACACGCTGAGCGCGGGCACCGCACATTCAACTTCAAAGACCTGCGCATGGGCCTGGCCGCGGGTGGCGCTGATGCGGTAGCTGGGCACCGCAATGCGGCGCGCCTGCAGCCATTCCTGCAGCTCGGTCTTGGCGTCTTTGCTCCAGCTGTCGGCTTCGGTGGCCCGGATGACTTCACCAAAGAGGCGCCGCACCAGCGCCAAAGCGGCGTCGTAGCCGCTGTCCAAAAAGGTGGCTCCGATGATGGCTTCCAGCGCGTCGGCCAGGATCGAGGGCCGCTGCGCACCACCGCCGCGCGCTTCACCTTCAGACAAACGCAGCACCAGCGGCAGCGACAGGGCCAGCGCGGCCCGGTAGAGGCTGTCTTCACGCACCAGGTGCGCACGCACACGCGTCAGGTCGCCTTCGTCGCTGCCTGAAAAACGCTCGTACAGCAGTGCCGATATGGCGGTGTTCAGCACCGCGTCGCCCAGGAATTCGCGCCGTTCGTTGTGCACAGCGCCGAAGCTGCGGTGCGTCAGCGCACGCTGCAGCAGCGCCAGGTCATTGAACTGATGTCCCAGTCGTTGCTGAAGGGCGTCTACCGTGGGTGACATCCGTTCGGGTTGATCGGCTGTCTCTAGCGTGAGCTGCCAGAGTATTTGATGAGGATGTACACGGGCCCGTAGACCGGGATCACGTTGTCGTAGACGAACGAGATCACGACCTTGTCGTTTTCCTTCGTCACCACCAGGTCCTTGCCCGCAATCGAGCTGATCGAATATTCCAGGTCTTTCTGTTTGTCAAAGGCCTGCCGGGCTTCGGCCACGGTGGCGGGCTGCGACTTGGCGATCGTGTCCACCGAGCGCCTGATGGTGCTGTATTCGTTGATGGTGGGCAGGATGCGCACCAGCATGTAGCCGCCAAAGCCGAACAGCATGGCCCAAAACAGCAAGCCGAACATCGTCAGCCCCCGCTGCCGAGCGCGCACCCGGACGTTGCGGCGTTGCCCTGCCTGATAAGCCTGTGCCCTTGTCATCCGCCCTGCTCTGTAAATGTGGAAGTGGTCCGTGATTCTGGGCGCTGCCCCGAGTCATGAAAGTCAGTTGAAAGCGCCGATGCGCCCCAGGTTGCCAAAGTTCATCCAGACAAAAAATGCCCGGCCCACGATATTCTCGTCGGGCACAAAGCCCCAGAAGCGGGAATCCTGCGAGTTGTCGCGGTTGTCACCCATCATGAAGTAGTGACCTTGTGGAACTTTGCACACCACGCCTTCCGGTGCATAGCGGCAGTTCTCGGCCATCGGGAAGCTTTTGGGGTCGGGGCCGTAGTAACCCAGGCGCTTCAGGTCAACCCGGATCTTGTGTGTTTTCTCGCCCAGTTTTTCAGTGAACATGGGCGCGTAGCTCAGGCTGTCTTCGTCGTAGTGTTCACCCTGGGCGGTGGTCTCAACGGCCTTGCCGTTGATGGACAGGCGCTGGTTCAGGTAGGCCACTTCGTCACCGGGCAGGCCCACCACACGCTTGATGTAGTCCAGCCGCGTGTCTGACGGATAACGAAACACCATCACGTCACCGCGCTGCACGGGGTTGTTGTCGATGATCTTTTTGTTGATCACCGGCAGCCGCACACCGTAGTGAAATTTGTTGACGAGGATGAGGTCGCCCACCACCAGTGTGGGCACCATCGAGCCAGACGGAATCTTGAACGGCTCGAACAAAAAAGAGCGCAGCAAAAAGACGATCAAGATGACCGGGAACAGGCCGGCTGTCCAGTCCAGCCACCACGGCTGCATGAGCAGCTTTTCACGTGCAACCGCCACGTCGCCGTCAACTTTGTCGATGCCCATCCTGGCCAGGTCGGCGCGCCGTGTGGCGTCTTGCTGCATCAGTTGTGCGGCAGCGGCTTCGCGCGCGGGCCTGAAGCGCAAGCGCTCGGCCAGCCAGTACACAAAAGTGAACAGCGCCAGCACAAACAGCAGGGCCGAAAAGTTGCCGGTCCAGTAACCGAGGAACCAGCCCCCCAGATAGACGATCAGCGCGCCGTACAGCGCTGCAGTGAGGTTGCTCATGAGGTTGCAGTGTGAGGTTGGATTTTTTATCTTCAGTCTTCGACCTGCAGGATGGCCAGGAAAGCTTCTTGTGGCACCTCGACGGAGCCGATCTGCTTCATGCGCTTCTTGCCGGCCTTCTGCTTTTCCAGCAGCTTGCGTTTGCGCGAAACGTCGCCGCCATAACATTTTGCCAGCACGTTTTTGCGCAGTGCCTTGATGTCTTCACGGGCAATGATGTTGGCGCCGATGGACGCCTGAATCGCCACGTCGTACATCTGGCGCGGTATCTGCTGGCGCATCTTGGCAGCCACCGCACGGCCGCGGTACAGGCTTTGCGCCTTGTGCACGATGATGGACAAGGCATCGACTCGGTCGCCGTTGATCATCAAGTCCACCTTCACCACATCAGAGGCGCGGTATTCCTTGAATTCATAGTCCATCGACGCATAGCCACGCGACACACTTTTCAGTTTGTCGAAGAAGTCCAGCACGATCTCGGCCAGCGGCAGCTCGTAGGTCAGCATCACCTGGCGGCCGTGGTACGCCATGTTCATCTGCAGGCCACGTTTCTGGTTGGCCAGCGTCATCACCGGCCCCACGCTGTCTTGTGGCATGTACAGATGCACGGTGACGATGGGCTCGCGAATTTCCTTGATGCGGCCCAGGTCAGGCATCTTGCTGGGGTTCTCCACCAGCAGCACGGTGCCGTCGTTCAGTTCCACCTGGTAGACCACGCTGGGCGCGGTGGTGATGAGGTCTTGGTCGAATTCACGCTCCAGCCTTTCCTGCACGATTTCCATGTGCAGCAGGCCCAGGAAGCCACAGCGAAAACCGAAACCCAGCGCCTGGCTCACCTCGGGCTCGTAACGCAGGCTGCTGTCGTTGAGCTTCAGCTTTTCCAGCGCGTCGCGCAGCTGGTCGTATTCGCTGGCTTCGATGGGGTAAAGGCCGGCAAACACCTGGGGCTGGATTTCCTTGAAGCCGGGCAGCGCAACTTTGGCCGGGCCGGCGTTGTTGGGCAGCTTTTTTTCCAGCGTCAGCGTGTCGCCCACCTTGGCCGCCTGCAGCTCTTTGATGCCGCAGATGATGAAACCCACCTCGCCTGCTTTTAAACATTCCCGCGGTGTGCTCTTGGGTGAAAACACACCCATGCTTTCGATGCCGTAAACGGTGTTGGTGGCCATCATGCGGATGCGCTCGCCCTTGGACAGGCTGCCGTCCACCACACGCACCAGCATCGCCACGCCGACGTAGTTGTCGAACCAGCTGTCCACAATCATGGCGCGCGGCGGGCCGTCGGGGTTGCCACGCGGCGCCGGCATGCGCGTGATCACGGCCTCAAGAATTTCGTCGAGGCCCATGCCGGTTTTGGCTGAACAGGGAATGGCGTGGTCGGCGTCGATGCCGATCACGTCTTCGATTTCGCTCTTCGCGTTTTCGGGGTCTGCGTTCGGCAGGTCCATCTTGTTCAGCACCGGCACCACTTCGACGCCCAGCTCGAGCGCGGTGTAGCAATTGGCCACCGTCTGCGCTTCAACACCCTGCGACGCGTCGACCACCAGCAGCGCACCTTCACACGCGCTGAGCGAGCGGCTGACTTCGTAAGAGAAGTCCACATGGCCGGGCGTGTCGATGAGATTCAGGTTGTAGACCTTGCCGTCGCGCGCCGTGTAGTGCAACGCTGCGGTCTGCGCTTTGATGGTGATGCCGCGTTCACGCTCGATGTCCATCGAGTCGAGCACCTGCGCTTCCATCTCGCGGTCAGACAAACCCCCACAGCGCTGGATGATGCGATCGGCCAGCGTGCTTTTGCCGTGGTCGATGTGGGCAATGATGGAGAAGTTGCGGATGTGATTCATGGAGGGCTGGTGGTGCCTGCTGCTTCGCCCCTGCGACCGCGGGGCCGCAACGATTCAGGCCCACTTGGAGTGTCGAATCAGAGGTCTTTTGGGGTGGCCGGCAAGAGGCTTTGCAACAGCCTCAAACGGCGCACAAAGCAGGCCGGCTGAAGTCAAAAAAAAGGCGCGTCCAAGTGCGTGACGCGCCTTCCAACAGAACGTTTGGCAACTGCTTGTTGGGCGTTCATTCTAACCAGAAGGACCGGCCGGAAACCCGCGCCGTTGCTGGATTTCCGGCCGTTGCAGGGATCAGACAGGGGAAAGTTATGCACAGTTTATTAACAGATCTGGGCTTAACCACAGACGTCGGTTTGAAACCACAGCGCAAAGGCCTCTTTTCGATACGGAGAGCATAGTGAAAGCGCGCTGGCTGCCGATTCTAGACTGGCGCACCGGTAATCAAAGTTGCGCCCGATTGAAGTGACCAAACACTAACTTAATTCATCAAACTGCTGTAACAACTCGAGTCATCGAACAGCGCTTTGCACTCCACCATATGAAAAGACCATGCGATTTGCTTGGTCGTCAGGCCAGCACCTCGCCGAGGTTTGGCCCCCAAAAAAATCAGGGTTTCAACTAAGCCCGTGCCGCCCGGCTGCCCACCGGTGAAGGCTGCAAGCGTTGGCAGGCGGGCTTTTCAGCCCGCCCTGCGGTGCTTCATTTGACCGGCTTGATGACAAAGTAGTTGACCCACTCGCCGCGCCGCGCCATCACGGTGGCCGCCTTGTTTTTGTCGAGCTTGGCTGACGCGGCCTGGAACTGCTTGCTGTCCACGACGTCCAGGTTGTTCAGCGCCAGCACGATGTCGCCTTCGCGCAGGCCGGCACGCGTGGCCGCGCCCTCAGTTGCATCAACGCGCACGCCGCCCTTCACACGCAGTTCTTTTTTCTGCGCTTCGGTGAGGTCGGACACCGACAGGCCGAGCGCACTTTTCACCGCCGCAGGCGGCGTGGGTGCGCCCGGCTCACCCAGCACGCGCCGCGCGGGTCGGTCGGGCTCGAACTCGCCCACGACAACGTTCAGTTCTTTAAGCGCACCGCGGCGGAAAACTTGCAGCGCCACCTTGCTGCCGGGTTTGATGCCGCCCACCAGGCGCGGCAGGTCGGCCGACTTGTCCACTGGCTTGCCGTCCACACGCAGGATGATGTCGCCCGCTTCAACACCCGCTTTGTCGGCGGCCTGGTCTTTTTCCACCCCTTGCACCAGTGCACCGCGCGGCGCGCCGAGGTCGATGGACTCGGCCACTTCTTTGCTCACCGGCGCGATGGACACGCCTATGCGGCCGCGTATGACACGGCCGCTGACACGCAGCTGCTCGGCCACGCGCGATGCTTCGTCGATGGGGATGGCAAAGCTGATGCCCATGAAGCCGCCCGAGCGGCTGTAGATCTGCGAGTTGATGCCCACCACTTCGCCGCGCAGGTTGAGCAGCGGGCCACCGGAGTTGCCGGGGTTGATGGCGACATCGGTCTGGATGAACGGCAGGTAGTCGCCAGTGTCACGCTGCTTGGCGCTGACGATGCCGGCGGTGACGGAGTTTTCAAGCCCAAAGGGCGAGCCGATGGCCATCACCCATTCACCCACCTTCAGCCGGTTCACGTCGCCGATCTTCACGAAGGGCAGGCCGGTGACTTCCACCTTCACCACTGCCACGTCGGTGCGTTTGTCGGCGCCGATGATGCGGGCCTTGAATTCGCGTCTGTCGGTGAGCGTGACGATGACCTCGTCGGCGCCGTCAACCACATGCGCATTCGTCATGATGAAACCATCGGCGCTGAGGATGAAGCCCGAGCCGACACCGCGCTGCTGCGGCTCTTCGTCACCCTCGCGCGGCGGGCGGCGCGGGTCGGGCCGCTGTTCGCCACGGGGAATGGGAATGCCAAAGCGCCGGAACAGTTCTTCGATGCCTTGTTGTGTATCGCCGCCACCCGCTGCGTTGTTGTTGCTGCGGCGCTCGGTGGTGCGGATGTTCACCACAGAAGGCCCGACACGTTCAACCAGTTCGGTGAAGTCGGGCAGTGCCACGGTCTGCGCCATGGCAGCTTGTGGCGCCAAGACCATTGATGGCAACAGAGCCGCCACGCCGAGCGCGGCACTGGCCGACCAGACGCCGATGAGATGCTTGAATGAAGTGGTCATGTCGAAGGTGAGGTACGGGATGGCTGCCCATTGAAGGACGGACAGAGGCCTGGCGGGACAAACGGAGATGAGGGCAGTTCAGCAGCAGACAAGGGCCCGGGTCTTCAAGGGCTGCGTTTGTCCAGCACGGCGGCAAACAGGCGCAGGGTGGACAGCGGCGCCGCTGCGACGACGGTAAACCAGTGCTCGCCGCGCCGCTGCGACAGGCTGGAGGTGGCACCTTGCTGGTTGTGGGCTTCGCTGCGGTGCAGCTTCTCATCGTAGGTTTCGACAAACAGCGACACCAGGGCCAGGCCGTCGGTGAAGACTGCATGCAGCACCGGTTCGCGCGGGCC
>JAYUPP010000192.1:0-10195 GCA_043760045.1 Betaproteobacteria bacterium | reverse complement strand
GTCTTTGCCGACGGTTTTCACTGCAGGGGCGATGCCAGCGCAGTTCACCAGGCCAAACAGCGGGCCCAACGCCAGCGCAGCCGCCACCGCCGCTTGGCCGTCGGCTTCCAGGCTGACGTCACACTTCACAAACACGCCGCCAATCTTGGCGGCCACCTGCTGTCCCCTGTCGGCCTGCAGGTCGGCAATCACAACTTTCGCGCCGTGGGCCGCCAGCATGCGGGCAGTGCCTTCGCCCAAGCCCGATGCCCCGCCCGTGACGATGAAAACTTTGTTGGATGAAATTTCCATGGCGACTCGGTCCTTCTGTTGAAATTGGGAACGGACCAAACTGCCCGTTGGAGGCTGTTCATGACAGACAACATTGAAAGCATCATCCTCGAACATCTGCGGCATATCAGAGGCCGTGTTGACCGCAACGCCGAAGACATGCTCGATGTCAAACAGCGTCTGTCCAGCTTGGAGCAATCGATGGTGCACGTGAAACGTAAGATTGTTTCTGGTGACGAAACCGATGCCCGGCAGCAAGTCAGCCTGGACCGCCTGACTGCCCGCATTGAGCGCATCGAACGCCGCCTCGAGCTCATCGGCAGCTAAAAACCTGCGTCAAGCGCCCAGCGCGCCCATCACCCGCGCGGTGATTTCTTCAACGGTGCCGGTGCCGTTGACACGGGCATAACGTGGTGCTTGTGCTGAACCCGATGCGGTACCCGAGGTGGCCCACTGCGAGTAATAGTCCACCAGCGGCCGCGTTTGTTTCTGATAAACATCCAGCCGCTTCTTGACGGTTTCTTCCTGGTCGTCATCACGTTGAATCAGCGGCTCGCCGGTGACGTCGTCGAGGCCCGCCACTTTCGGCGGATTGAATTTGACGTGATAGGTGCGGCCCGAAGGCTGGTGCGAACGGCGGCCGCTCATGCGTTCAATGATGGCCGCGTCGGGCACGTCAATTTCAAGCACCAGGTCGAGCTTCACGCCCGCCTGTTTCATCGCGTCGGCCTGCGGAATGGTGCGCGGGAAACCGTCGAACAAAAAACCGTTGGCGCAGTCGCTCTGGGCGATGCGTTCTTTCACCAGGCCAATGATGATGTCGTCACTGACCAGCCCGCCTGCGTCCATCACCTTCTTGGCCTCAACCCCCATCGGCGAGCCGGCTTTCACGGCCGCACGCAACATGTCACCGGTTGAGATTTGTGGAATGCCGTAGTGTTTGCAGATAAAGGTGGCTTGGGTGCCTTTGCCAGCGCCGGGTGCGCCCAGAAGGATGAGTTTCATCAAGTCTCTCGGAAGATGGTGTTCTGCTGACCAGCGGCTGCTGTGCAATCAGGGCCGCTGTTTGTCTCGAGTTTTTCTCGCAAAATGAGAATAGCACGCGCTTGTCGGCGTGATTGTTTGCTGATGGTTTAAGGCGCCTGCCGTATCGCATCAGCAAAAATCGCGCGCACCCGCTCCAGGTCTTGCGGGGTGTCCACGCCCGGGCCCGGGCCGTGTTCTTCCACCTGCACCACGATGCGGTGCCCGTGCCACAACACGCGGAGTTGTTCCAGCGCTTCGCAGCTTTCCACCGGCGCTGCAGCCAGCCCCGGAAAGCTGCGCAAGAAACCCGCGCGGTAAGCGTAAAGGCCCAGATGGCGCAGCGGTGCCGGGTGCGGCAACTGGTGCACGCCGTGGGCGTGGCCGTCGCGCCACCAGGGCAGTGGCGCGCGGCTGAAATACAGCGCGCGGCTGGCGGCGTCCAGCACCACCTTCACGACGTTGGTGTTCAGGTATTCGGCCACATCGGCCACCGGGTGCGCGGCCGTGCTCATCACGCAGTCGCTGCGCTGGGCCAGCAGTGCGGCCACACGCTGTATCAACGCAGGGTCGATCAGGGGCTCGTCACCTTGCACATTGACCACCACATCGTCGCCCTGCAGGCCCAGCAGTTCACAGGCTTCGGCCAGGCGGTCGCTGCCGCTGGCATGCTGTTTTCCTGTTAGCACCACTGGCACGCCATGGTTGGCACAGGCCTGCCGGATGCGTTCGTCGTCGCAGGCCACCACCACACGCGCGGCGCCGCTCTCGGCCGCGCGCAGTGCCACTTGCACCACCATGGGTTTGCCGGCGATGTCGGCCAGGGGTTTGTCGGGCAACCGGCTGGAAGCCAGGCGCGCCGGGATGAGCACCGTGAAAGGTGCAGCCGCGGCCAACGGCATTGCGGGTGTCACTGCCTGTGCGCCCACACGCCAAGCCGTCAGGCGGGTTCGGCCGGGCTGTGCAAAGGCAGCGCTTCGCTTTCCAGCATCACCGGCATGCCGTCGCGTATGGGGAAAGCCAGGCGGTCGGCCGGACACACCAGGTCGCGCGGGCGCAGGTTGTCGTCGCGGCGCAATTCCAGCGGGCCTTTGCACAGCGGGCACACCAGCAGTTCGGTCAGGCGGCGGTCGAGGCTCATGGGTTGGTGCGCGGTGTGAACAGCAGGGCCAGCAGTTCGCGGCCCAGGGCTTCGGGGATGCTGAAGTCTAGCGGCACCACCCACACCGCTGTGGCGGTGGCAGCCTTGTTGACCTCTGCGGGCCGCAGCTTCACCGCGTCCTTTTCCGTGACCACCACCTCGGGTGTGCCGGCGGGCCAGGGCAGGTTGGTGAAGGCATGGTGATCGGGCAGCGGCAGGCGGCTGATCTGCAGGCCGGCTGCTTGCAGCATCGCGAAGAATTTTTCAGGTGCCGCCATTCCGGCGGCGGCCAGCAGTGGGCGGCCCTGCAGCTGCGCCAGAGGCACGGCCTGGGTGGCGTCTTGCTGCCACCATGCCTGCAGCGGCCAGGCACGGCTGATGCCACGCGCGGCCAGCGCACCCGGCAATGCGGTGCTGGTGGCTGCAGCGTTGTAAAGCACGCGGCATGGCGCACCAGCGCGGCGGCTGGCCAAGGCCGGCAGGTGTTGGCGCAGCGGGCCTGCGGGCAACAGCAGCCCGTTGCCCACACCGCGTTCATCAAAAACGATCAGGTTGACATCGCGCGCCAGGCGGTGGTGCTGCAGGCCGTCGTCGCACACCAGCACGTCGATGTGCGGTTCGGATTGGCACGCCATCCGCGCCAGGGCAACGCGGTCGTTGCCCACCCAAACCGGTACGCCGCTGCACCGTTGAATGAGCAGCGGCTCGTCGCCCACCCGCTGCGGGCTGTCGTCAGCATGCACTTGCCGTGCTTGTTTGTCAGTGCGGCCGTAACCCCGGGACAGTACGGCAGGCCGGTGGCCCGCAGCCGTCAGCAGTTGCAGCACGGCCAGCACGGTGGGCGTCTTGCCCGCACCGCCCAGCACCACATTGCCCACCACCAACACCGGCACAGGTGCACGCTGCGGGCGCGACACGGCACGGTGCAGACCGCTGAGTGCCGCGTACAGCCATGACATCGGCTGCAGCAGGCGCGCCAGCGGTGTGGGGCTGTGCTGCCACCAGTGCCGCTGCAACAGGGCTGACAGGCCAGTCAGCGCTGTCAGGCCGGCGCCTTCACTGGGTTGCCGCTTCGCCACCCTGTGCAGCGAAAGTCAGGCGCTGCAGCCCGGCGCGGCGCGCGGCGTCCAGCACGTTCACGACCGACTGGTGGGCGGCCAGTGCATCGGCCGAGATGATGATCACAGTGTCGGGCCGGCCGGCTGCGGCGGTGGCCAGTTCAGCACTCAACAGCTCGACGCTGCGGCCGTCCACCGGCCGGCGGTTGACGACATAACGACCGTCGCTCGACACCGCCACGATCACCTCACCCGGCCGTTCGCGCAGCTTCTCGGCGTTGGCGTTGGGCAGGTTGACCTGCAGTTCGGTGAAACGCGAATAGGTGGTGGACAGCATCAGGAAGATCAGCACCACCAGCAACACGTCGATGAACGGGATCAGGTTGATCTCGGGCTCTTCCATGCGACGGCGGCTGAATTTCATGCGGCTGAAGTGCTTGTTGGTTTGTTTCTATGTTTGCCCGGCGCTGTGTTGCGATGCGCGGACCTGGCGATGGAGGTGCGGGTCAGGCGGCCGGCGTGCGCACTGCAAATCGCATCAGATGCGGCACCATGCGTTCAGAGGCGAGTTCCAGATTCAGCTGGAAACTGTCCACGCAGCCCCTGAAGTAACGGTAAAACATCAGTGACGGAATGGCAATCATGAGACCGAACGCGGTGTTGTACAGCGCCACCGATATGCCGTGCGCCAGCTGCTGCGGGTTGCCGCCGCCAGTGGGCGACTGCGAGCCGAAGATGTCGATCATGCCCACCACCGTGCCCAGCAGGCCCAGCAGTGGCGCTGCGGCGGCAATGGTGCCCAGCGCGTTCAGATAACGCTCGAGCTTGTGGATGGCGGCGCGACCGGCGTTTTCAAACGACTGGCGCAAGGCGATTTCTGAAATGCGCGGTTCGACAATCACCGAGCGCAACCCTGCCGCCAGCACTTCGCCCATCACCGAGTTGTCGGCCAGCTTGCTCACCACGTCGGCCGACGGCAGTGTGGACCGCGTGACGCCCACCACTTCGTCCAGCAGTTTGGGTGGCGCCACCAGGCTGGGGCGCAAGTGGTACAAGCGTTCAATGACGAGTGTCAGCGCCACCACGGAACAAAGAATCAGGGGCCAGATGGGCCAGCCGGCCGCTTGTATGATTGAAAACAATGCTGCTCTCTCGATGGCGGTCTGCGGAACCTGATGCGCCAACACGCCTCAAATGACCGCAGTCCAGGGGACTGGAATGGCGGGCGGATTATGTCTTGTTACGGCCGCTGTTTCGGCCCGGCCCAGAGCGCCGGTGGCGACAACCCGTTTCGCTACACGCCACACCGCAGCATGCCTTCAACAACACGGCCTAACGCTGAAAAAAGGCCGTCGTCAGCCCTTCAGTTCAGCGCCTGACTTTCACCGGTCCGCCACCCGTCGCATGCCTGACAGCGCCCCCCTTGCCGCCGCAACTTCCATAACCTCAACGACGCCAGCCACGCGCGGCACCTGGGGCGTGGCGGCGCTGCTGGTGGCCACCAGCGACGCGTTGGCGGCCCGCTTTGGTGCACTGGCCGTGCGCGGTGAACTCTCGGGCTTCACACGCGCCGCCAGCGGCCACTGTTATTTTTCTTTGAAGGATGCCGACGGTGCGCAGGCGCTGCTGCGCTGTGCGATGTTCAGGCGCGCCGCCAGCCTGGTGAACTTTGCGCCGGCCGATGGCCAACAGGTGGAACTGCGCGGCCGGCTGGGTGTGTTTGAACCCCGTGGCGAACTGCAAATGGTGGTGGAAGCGCTGCAGCGGGTGGGCACTGGCGCCTTGTACGAAGAGTTTTTGCGCCGCCGCGCCAAGATGGCTGCGCTGGGTTACTTCGACCTCGCGCGCAAGCGTGCCATCGCGCCTTTTCCGCGTGCGCTGGGTGTGGTCACTTCTGTGGGTGCGGCTGCGCTGGCCGATGTGTTGACCACCCTGCGGCGCCGCGCGCCCCAGGTGCGGGTGGTCATCTACCCCAGCCTGGTGCAGGGCGCCGAGGCGCCGGCGGCACTGGTGCAGGCGCTGCAACGCGCGGCGCAACGGGCCGAGGTGGACACGCTGCTGCTGGTGCGCGGCGGGGGTTCGCTGGAAGACTTGTGGGCCTTCAACGACGAAAGGGTAGTGGCTGCGGTGGCCGGCAGTGCGATACCGGTGGTGTGCGGTGTCGGCCATGAAACCGACATCAGCCTGGCCGACCTGGCAGCCGACCTGCGTGCCCCCACACCCACTGCCGCAGCCGAACTGGCGGCGCCTTCGCAGGCCGAGGCGCTGGCTGCGCTGGCCAGCCGGCAGGCGGCGCTGCTGCGCCGCGTGCAGGCGTTGCTGCAGGCCCAAAACCAGCGGCTCGACCTGGCGGCCAGCAAACTGGGCCGGCCGGGCCGCCTGCTGCTGTTGCAGCGGCAGCGGCTGGACGAGTTGCAGCGCCGGCTGGCGCGTGCCGGCGGCGCCGTGTGTGCGCAACAGGCCCAGCACCTGCAGCGCCTGGCGCAGCGCGGTGCCCGTGCGTGGCAGGCGCAGTGCGCGCGCCAGCAACTGCGCCTGCACGCCGCTGCGCAGGCGCTGCAGGCGCACGACCCCAAGCGGGTGCTGCAGCGCGGTTATGCCTGGGTGGAAACCGAGAGCGGCCAGCCGGTGGTGACCGTGCACGCGCTGCACACGGGCCAGGCCGTGCGTGCGGTGTGGGCCGACGGGCGCGCGTGGGCCGAAGTGAAGGCGGTGGAGCCACAGCCGCAGCAGAATGCAGCCGGCCCGGTCTGAGCCGGCGTCCTGCGCGCAGCGCATGACCGCGCTGCCTACAATGCCCGCAGTGGGCACCAGCGCCCCGCCTGGGACTTGCCACTGCACGGTGCCAGGCACCCATCCCCCAAACATTTGAGGACATTCGCCATGGAACACACCCTGCCTGCTTTGCCTTTTGCCATCGACGCGCTGGCGCCGCACTACAGCCGCGAAACGCTGGAGTTCCACCACGGCAAGCACCACAACGCCTATGTGGTGAACCTGAACAACCTGCAAAAGGGCACCGACTTCGAAAACATGGCGCTGGAAGACATCGTGCGCAAGTCCTCGGGTGGCATCTACAACAACGCAGCGCAAATCTGGAACCACACCTTCTTCTGGAACTGCATGAAGCCCGCCGGCGGCGGTGAACCCACGGGCGCACTGGCCACGGCCATCACTGCCAAATGGGGCAGTTACGCCGCTTTCCGCGAAGCTTTTGTGAAGTCGGCCGTCGGCAATTTCGGCTCGGGTTGGACGTGGCTCGTGAAGAAGGTGGACGGCAGCGTCGACATCGTCAACATGGGTGCCGCCGGCACGCCGCTGACCACCGGCGACAAGGCTTTGCTAACGGTGGATGTTTGGGAACACGCGTATTACATCGACTACCGCAACCTGCGCCCCAAGTTTGTCGAAACCTTCCTGGACAAGCTGGTGAACTGGGAATTTGCGCAAGCCAACTTCGGCTGATACAGCGCTGCTGCAGGCTTTGCAGAAAAAACCGGCCGCTGTGTTTGCGGCCGGTTTTTTTATTCCTTGAAGGGTTTGCCGCGCAGTTTGCTGCCCGCCTTCAGGCCGCGCTTGGCAAACCAGCCTGACTGCATTTCCAGCGCATAACGCACCGGCTTGACTGAGCAGTGTGAAGCTTCAGAGCGCGGCTGCATCTCGGCGATGTTGACGATGCTGCCGTCGTCGGCGATGAAGGCGATGCTCAGCGGAAGGAGTGTGTTGCGCATCCAGAAGCAGCGCACGCCAGCGTCGTCGTTCACAAACAGCATGCCTTCGTTGGCGCCCATTTGTGTGCGGAACATCATGCCCGCCTGCTGCTGGGCTGATGTGACCGCGAGTTCGGTGTCGATGAGGTGCATGCCGGCCGACAGGCGCGTGGTGGGCAAACGCGGCTGCGGGCCTACCTGGGCGTGGGCGCTGAACATCAGCGCACAGCCGGCTGCAGCCGCCAGCAGCCGGTGAAGGGTGCTGTTGGGTCTTCGGTTCCACGGGGTTGCGATGCGGGGCATGAGGGTGAGGTCAGGGGTGAGCGCAGGGGTGAGGGCAGGGTGAGCGCATGTTTGAGCGTAGCGGCTGAACGGAATTATCGGTGGTCAGTTCGCAGTTTGACCTGCGCCACCCCAGCGCGCCGTGTGCATCACCCACAGCATCGCCAGCCCATAAGCCAACATGCCCAGGCCGGCCAATGCAAAGAGGGTCCACGCCGGGGCTTGAGCCGTTGCCAGCCACCAGCCACCGGCCGCCACCAGCACCAGGCGCAGGGTGCCAGCCAGCACAGGCCCCAACGCATGTCCAGCGCCGAGTGAAGAAAAATACAGGCTCAAACCCATGCCAAACAGCCCGTAGCCGGGACCGGCCCATTGAAAGTAGCTGGCTGCGGTGGCCAGCACGGCCGCGTCTTGTGTGAAGTGCGAGGTCCAGACGCGGGGCAGCACCGCCAGTAGCACACCCAGGCTCGTCAGGCCCACGAATACGACGCCTGCGGCCACCCACGCCACACGGCGTGCGCGGGCCAGCTGGCCGGCGCCGATGGCCATGCCCACCATCGGCACCGAAGCCACGCCGACGGCAAAAGCAATCGGCACCAGCAGAAATTCCAGCCGCGTGCCGATGCCATAACCGGCCAGTGCAGTGGCGCCCCAGCGGGACACCAAGCCGGTCAGCACGAGGATGGTCAACACGGTCTGCAGCGGCGACAAACAAGCCAGTGCGCCCACGCGCAGGATGTCCCAGGCCAGGCCGCGCTGCAGCACCGTGGTGGTGAAGGTCAGCCGCAACGGCGCTTTGCCGCGCTGCAGGTAAGCCAGCAAAAATGCGGCTCCGCCCAGGTAGGCCACCACCTGCCCCAAGGCCACCCCGGCCATGCCTGCGGCCGGCAGACCCCACCAGCCCAGCCCGAAGGCGCCGCCCACCAACACTTGCGCGCCCGCCACGGCCAGCAGCGTGGCCGACGGCACCCGCATGTTGCCGCTGCCGCGCAGCACCGACGCACAGGTGTTCAACACCCACACGCCCACCGAACTTAAAAAGGCCACGTTCGAATAGGCCACGGCCTGCTGCAATGCCTCGCCATCGCCACCGAGCCATCTGTAAAGGCTGGGGCCGAAGATCAGCATCACGGCACTACTGGCCAGGCCAGCGCTGAAGCCGATCCACAGCGCATGCACCGCCAGCTCGTTTGCACGCCCCTGTGCACGGGCACCCAACGCGCGGCTGATGGCCGAGGACACACCACCTCCCATGGCCCCGGCTGACAGCATCTGCTGCAACATCACAAAAGGGAACACCAGTGCCATGCCGGCCAGGGCTGATGCCCCGAGATGGCCTACAAAGCCGGTTTCGGCCATTGCTGCCCACGCCGTGGCCAGCATGGCCACCATGTTGGGCAGCGCAAAGCGCAGCAGCGTGGGCAGGATCGGATCGGTCAGCAGCCGCGTGGGGCTGGCCGCTGCAGTCATGCGTCGTAGCCTGGGCGCTCCCGGTCCAGCTTGCGCAGCAGTGCTGGCCACGCCAGATTTGCGCCCTGGCCTGCGGTGGCCACTTTGGACACGTTGGCATTGGCAGCCAGCGGGCCAGGGCCCATCAGGTTCAGCTCGGCGCCGCCACTTTGGGCGTCGATCTGGATGCGGCAGGTGCTCTCAAAAAAGTACATGGCCAAAAACGCGTCAGCAATGCTGCGGCCCACGGTCAGCAAGCCGTGGTTGCGCAGCACCAGAAAGTTGGCGTTGCCCAGGCTGGCCTGCAGCCGCGGCTTTTCACCGGGGTTCAGCGCGATGCCTTCGTAGTCGTGGTAGCCGAGCGAATTCAGAATCAACGTGGACTGTTGGCTCAGCGGTAACACGCCGGCTTTTTGCGCGCTGACCGCCACCCCGGCCCGGCTGTGGGTGTGCAACACACAGCCGGCATCGTCGCGCGCGGCGTGTATGCAGCTGTGGATGGTGAAGCCTGCCGGGTTGACGGGGAACGGCGATTCACGCAGCTTGGTGCAGTCCTGGTCCACCAGCACCAGGCTGGACGCGGTGATTTCGTCAAACATCAAGCCGTAGGGGTTGATCAGAAAGTGGTGCCCCGGCCCGGGCATGCGCGCCGAAATATGGGTGAACACCAGGTCGCTCCAGCCGTAGGCGGCGACAAGCCGGTAGGCCGCCGCGAGGTCAACCCGCAACTGCCATTCTTCGGCGCTGACAAGTTCTTTCAGTGAAGGGATCTTCATCAAGTGTCTCCAGGGTTATGCATCCGATTGCCGCACTGCCAAGCTGCCATCAAGCCAAAAAAAATGGCCCCACAGGGCCATTTTATGAAAGTGCCACCAGCTTGCAGGTGCTGCGCGGCGTGTTCAGCAAACGTTCAGCCTTTTTTGGCCCACGCGCTGCACCAGCCCGGGCCGGCAACGTGTTTGGTGCCAAACAGCGGGCAGCCAGCAAAAGCGTCAGTGACCTTGCCCTGGTAAAGCGCACAGTTGTTGCACTTCTGGTCTTTGGTGTGCTTCGGAAACTTCTTGGTGTCGGCTTTGCTCGTCTCGGCCACGTAGCCCAACGCGACGGCCTGCGGATCTTTTTCATCGACCTTCACTTGTGCATGGGCGCTGACCGCTGTCAGAGCCGTGCCACAGGCTGCAACTTGCAAAAGAAAAACACGACGGTTGCTGAACGACATTGAGGGGTCTCCTGAAGAACGGGGTTGTGGAATCAAGGGGACA
>JAYUPP010000191.1:0-3843 GCA_043760045.1 Betaproteobacteria bacterium | reverse complement strand
GGCGTGCCGATGCCTTGTCGGTGGGCCAGCAGCAGCGGGTGGCGGCCGCGCGGGCGCTGATCGGCCGGCCTGAGCTGGTGATCGCCGATGAGCCCACGTCCGCACTCGACGCCGTGCGGCGCGACGATTTCATGCAGTTGCTGCTTTCCAGCTGCGCCGCCACTGGCGCCACGCTGGTCTTTGTCAGCCACGACGAACGTTTGGCCACGGCCTTCGATGAACGGCTGTCGCTGCCGGATTTGAACCTGGCCCTGCAGCCTTCTGTCGCATGAGTCGCCGCATGAAAATTTGCCGTTGAAGAACCTGCTGCACATCGCCTGGCGCAGTGCGCTGAACCGCCGCAGCACGCTGTTGCTGGTGGTGCTGTCGATCGCGCTGGCCACCGCGCTGCTGCTGTCGCTGGAACGTCTGCGCACCGACATTCGCAGCAGCTTTTCACAAGCCGTCAGCGGCACCGATTTGATCGTCGGTGCACGCACCGGGCCGGTGCAGCTGATGCTGTATGCGGTGTTCCGCGTCGGTGGTGCCACCAACAACATCAGCATGGACAGCGTGCGTGCCATCGCGCAGCACCGCGCGGTGGCGTGGGTGGTGCCGCTGGCGCTGGGCGATTCGCACCGCGGCCGGCCGGTGCTGGGTACCACGCCGGCCTATTTCCAACACTTTGCTTATGGTGACAAACAGCCGCTGCAGCTGGCGCAGGGCCGTGTTTTTGCCGGCACGCTGGACGGCTTGTACGAAACCGTGGTGGGCTCTGAAGTGGCGCAGGCGCTGGGCTACAGCCTGAACCAGCGCATCACGCTCAGCCACGGCATGGCGCAGGCCGGCGGTGTTCTGGCAACCGAACACGCCGACAAACCTTTCACCGTGGTGGGTGTGTTGGCAGCCACCGGCACGCCGGTAGACCGCACGGTGCATGTCAGCCTGCAGGCCATCACCGCCATTCACCTGGACTGGGTGGGCGGCGCGCCGCTGCCGGCTGCGGTGGGGTTGAAGATCGCACCTGAAAACGCGCGCAAATTCGACCTCGAGCCGCAAACGGCCACCGCCGCGCTGGTCGGTTTGAAGAACCGGGTTGCCGTGTTCAACGTGCAACGCTTTGTCGCTCAGTACAGCGCCGAGCCGCTGCTGGCGGTGCTGCCTGGCGTGGCGCTGGACGAGCTGTGGGCCGCTGTCGGCCTGGGCGAAAAAGCGCTGCTGGCGATATCGGGCCTGGTGGCCGTGGTCAGCCTGGCGTCGCTGGTGGCGGTGGTGCTGGCGGGGTTGAATGAGCGGCGGCGTGAACTGGCGGTGCTGCGCGCGGTGGGCGCCGGCCCGCGCCATGTGCTGATGTTGTTGGCAGCCGAAGGGGCGCTCGTCACGCTGGCCGGCGCGCTGCTGGGTGCGCTGTTGGCGGCGGCTGCGGTGCTGTGGGCAGGGCCCTGGGTGCAGCAGCGGTTTGGCATCACGCTCATCCCCAGTGCCCCCACCGCCCAGCAGTGGCTGCTGTGGGCCGCCGTGGTGGCCGCAGGTATGCTTGCCAGCCTGGTGCCGGGCTGGCGCGCCTACCGGCTGTCACTGGCCGACGGGCTTGCGCCCCGCACCTGAAAACCTTCCCCATCAGCAACCCATCATGACTGCTTCCATCGCCGCTTTTTGCCTCATCAAAAAACCGTTTGGGCCAAGCCTGTCAAAGCCCCGGCTGGCAGTTTTTTTGTTCGTTTTGCTGGTCGCCGCAGGCCTGCAAACGGCCGCCCAGGCGCAGGCCGCTGCGGGCGTGCCGCTGATGAAGCCGCCATTGCCGGCCAAGGCCACGCCCGCAACCCCATCCACACCCGCGCAAACTGCGGCCCCGTCTGCTGCTGCGGGCGCCGTGCGCACCATCAACTGGGAAGTTTTGGTGCCGCCCAACTGGGACCCGTTCAAAGACTTCAAGGGCCTGAACTTCCAGGCCCTGGACGACGGCGACCCGCGCGCCAGCGCGATGCTCAAGCAAATGCGCGAGGCCTGGGACAACGCACCCACCAACCCGGCCATCGTCGGCCAGGTGGTGCGGCTGCTGGGTTTTGTGGTGCCGCTGGAAGACGGCAAAGACGGCATGAAAGAATTTTTGCTGGTGCCCTATTTCGGCGCCTGCATCCACAGCCCGCCACCACCGGCCAACCAGATCGTGCATGTGCTGCCCAAGCTGCCTGCCAAGGGCCTGCGCTCGATGGACACGGTGTGGATCACCGGCACCGTAACGACGCTGCGCACCGATTCCTACATGGGTGCTTCCAGCTACCGCATTGAAGCCACCAGCGTGACGCCATACGAAGAGAAGCCGCGTTGAGCGTGGGCGTCGTCGCGTGCGCCACCTCGCGTGCGCCACCTCGCGTGCGCCACTGTCAGCGCCACGGCCGCCGGGTTTGATGAACGCCGGGTCACAGTCTGATCAACGCCAGGCCCCACCATGAAAAATGCCGCCCCCCAAGACTTTGCGCGCACCACGTTTTTGGTGCTTTTCATCGGCGTGCTGCTGGCGTCTTCGTTGTGGATCTTGCGGCCTTTCCTGGGCCCGGCCATCTGGGCCGTGATGGTGGTGGTGCCCACCTGGCCGCTGATGCTGCGCATGGAACGCCTGTTGTGGCGGCGCCGCTCGCTGGCAGTGGCGGTGATGTCGCTGCTGTTGCTGCTGCTGTTTGTGGTGCCGCTGTCGATGGCCATCGTCACCATCGTGGGCAATGCCGACCGCATGCTGGAATGGGCCAAGCTGGCCACTGAATACCGGCTGCCTGACGACCCGCCGGCCTGGCTGCTGCAGTTGCCGATGGTGGGCAGTTGGATCCTGAGGGTTTGGCAGCAGGCGGCCGACCTGGGCCTGCGCGACCTGGCACCCAAGCTCAGCCCCTATGCCGGCGGCCTGACGAAGTGGTTCGTTGCCGAAGTGGGCAGCGTCGGCGTATTGATGCTGCAGTTTTTGTTGACGGTGCTGATCGCCGCCGTGCTGTACAGCACTGGCGAAAAAACCGCCGACCTGGTGCGCCGCTTCGCCCGCCGCCTGGGCGGCGAACGCGGTTGCAGCGCGGTGGACCTGGCGGGCAACGCCATCCGCGGTGTGGCGCTGGGCGTGGGCGTCACGGCCGTGGTGCAGGCGGTGCTGGGCGGGCTGGGTTTGGCGTTGGCCGGCGTGCCCTTCGCCGGCCTGCTAACGGCCGTGATGTTCATGCTGAGCCTGGCGCAGGTGGGCCCGGTTCCGGTGCTTTTGGCAGCGGCCGTCTGGGCCTTCATGGGCGACCAGATCGGCTGGGGCATCGCGCTCGTTGTCTGGGGCACCGTGCTCGGCACGATCGACAATTTCTTGCGCCCGTTGCTCATTCGCATGGGCGCCGACCTGCCGCTGCTGCTGATCTTCGCCGGCGTCATCGGCGGCATGTTCGCGTTCGGCCTGGTGGGCATCTTCGTCGGCCCGGTGCTGCTGGCGGTGTCGTACACGCTGCTGGAATCGTGGATGAACGAGCAGCCAGCGGCGGCTGAGCATCCGGATTGAAAGGGCGACACGCCGGCTCGTGGTAGGATTCCAACTCCGAATTCCTACCGAGCCTGCCATGCACCTGACCGACAAGGGCCAAGTCACCATTCCCAAGCACATTCGCACCGCCGCCGGCGTGGCGCCGGGCAGCGAGGTGTCGTTCAGTCTGGAGGGCAGCAGAATCATCATCACCCCGGTGGCCACGGGGGTCAGGGACAACCGGCGTGCCGAGTTGCGCGCCGCCGCCGCCGAAGTGCGCGCCAGCCTGAAGCCGGAATTCCAGCAGCTGGGCGCCGACGAGATCATGGCCTTTTTGCGCGGTGACGATCTGCCAAGCAAGCGGCCGGCTGCCG
>JAYUPP010000190.1:0-3849 GCA_043760045.1 Betaproteobacteria bacterium | reverse complement strand
GCCTCCAGCGCATGGCTGGGCAGCGCTTGCCAGGCTTTGTCCAGGTCCACCAGCTGGTTGATGGCCAACTGCGGTTCGTTCAAGAGCGCCTGAGTCTGGTCCAACAACGTCTGCGCGGTGGCGCGCGCCTGGCGCTGCTGCACGGCGGCTTCAAGCCGCTGTTTGGCCAGGCGGTGCACCTTGCGGTCGGCGTTGCGCAGGGCGCGCTCGGCTTGTTTGAGCACCGCTTCGCTGGCCAGCGCTTGCACAGCGGCCAGCTTGATGTCCAGCCCGGTGGCGTTCTGGGCCACCGTCAGCAGTGCAGCGTCGTCGCCTTGAGCCCGTTGCAGCTCAGCCGCCCAGTCGACCGCAGGTGCAGCGGGCTTCTTCGGTGCCGGGTCGGGCGCGGGTGCGGCGTTGGCGGCCTGCGCAGCCGCCTTGCGTTTGTCGGCCGCCCGCTCGGTGGTTTTGGCAGGCGGGGATTTGACCGTGTGGCCATATTTTTTGAAGAGCCAGTCCAGCATGGTGGGTACGGGTGGTGCAAGAGGAGGGGAAAGCGCGCAAGGCGCCGGCATTTCAAAAGAAGGGCCCGTGCAGCGCACGGAGACCTCAGCAGATCAGCGCGGGTCAGGTTGGATGAAGGCGGGTCAGGGCGGGTCGGGCGCGGCCAACTGCCGCTGCGGTACCTTGACCTTCTGTTTTTTGGCCAGGCGCTGGGCTTCCATTGCTTGGCCTGCCGCGACCCAGGCGGCGTGTTGTTCGGGTGTTTCCAGGGACAGCCGGCCCAAGCTGCCGCTGCGGAAGTCGTTCAACACGGCCTCGGCCGCTTTTTGCAGGTTGAGCCGGCCGCCGCTTTGAATCAGGCCGCGCTGGCGGGCGATCATTTCGAGCAGCGTGTCGGCGTGCAGGCTGGCCACGGCCGCTGCGTCGGGCATCTTGTAGCGCGCCGCAATCGCGGCGCCGTACACGGGCTTGAGCGTGTCCAGCAAGGCCATGGCCACGTCTTCTTCGTCATAGGCGTTGCGGCCGATGGCCCCGCTGGCGGCCAGGTGATAGCCCGTTTGCTCGACGGTGATGCGCGGCCACAGCATGCCCGGGGTGTCAAACAGCGTCACGTCGCTGGCCAGGGCAATGACCTGTTCGACCTGCGTGATGCCGGGCTCGTCGCCAGTCTTAGTGGCCTTGCGCCCCATCAGCGTGTTGATCAGCGTGCTCTTGCCCACGTTGGGTATGCCGCAGATCAGCACACGCAGCGGCTTCACCATGCCGCCGCGCAAAGGCGCCAAGGCGCGGCTGGCCTGGATCAGCTTGGCCGCAGGGGCTTTTTCGCTGGCGTCCAGCCCAATGGCGCGGGTTTTGGGCAGCGCGTTGTAGTGGTCCAGCCAGAGCGTGGTGCGCGCAGGGTCGGCCAAATCTTGTTTGTTCAGCAGCTTGAGCGCCGGTTTGCCCGCGGTCAGCTGGGCCAGCAGCGGGTTGGCGCTGGAGCCGGGCAAGCGCGCGTCCAGCAGTTCGATGACCACGTCGATGCCCGACTTGATCCGCTCGGCCATGGCCAGGCGGGTGGTGTGCATGTGGCCAGGAAACCATTGAATGGCCATGGGGTGGGGCGTGTGGCTGCAGAAGGCGGAAAGCGGGAATTATCCGGGAGCGTGGAATTCGCGGCCTGCAAGCCGCCGAGTGCCACCTTGGCGGCACAGCGGGCACGCTGCCCGGAAGCGATCAAACCGTCACGTTTGCTGTTGCGACAGCAGGCGCAGATCGTCGGCCGTGTTGGCATTGAAAAACGCCTGCGTGTCGTCAAACACCACCTCGGTGCAGGCGTGCTGTCGCGCCCACTTGTCGATCTTGCGCTGGCCTTCATTCAGGTAGCGCACCAGGCTTTCCAGCAAGCTGGACTTGAGCAGGCAAAACACCGGCTGCACCTGCACGCGGCCGTCTTCCATCGTGGCGGCCATCGCGATGTCGGCGTTGTGCTCGACCAGCGCTGCAGCCAGCCGTGAAACCAGGTCGGCGGGGAAGTTGGGCGTGTCGCAGGGCACCGTCACCATGTAGGGCGTTTCGCAATGCTCCAGCCCGGCCAGCCAGCCGGCCAAGGGGCCGGGAAAGTCGCCCATCGGGTCGGGCCAGACTGGCATGCCAAAGGATTCATAAGCCGCCAGGTTGCGGTTGGCGTTGACGATGACCGGCCCGACCTGGCTTTGCAAGCGCAACAGCGCGTGCAGCGCCATCGGAATGCCGTGGTGGTTTTGCAGGCCCTTGTCGACACCGCCCATGCGGCTGCCACGGCCGCCGGCCAGGATCAGCCCGGTGATGTCTGGGGTGGGGATGCTGCTGATCATGTTTCCAGCAGGTCAAAACCCTGTGTTTCGACGCGCACAAACTGCTGCGTGAAAACGGCCAGCGCGCGCCACACCTGGGCTCGCGGGCTGGCCAGTACGGCGTCGCAAAGCTGCTCGACCCAGGTCTGGATGTGGCTGCGGAAAAAGCGCCGCTGTTGCTCCAGGTTGCACACCGCCACGTCGTCGCCGGCGATCAGGTAGCGCATCACCTCAAACAGGTAGGCCACGTGGTCTTCGGTTTCCACGGTGCTGTCGTCGCGCGTCAATCCCAGCGCCACCAGGTCGGTGCGCAGCAGCGCCAAGGGCTTTTCATTCAGGTAGCCGCTGAGGTAGAAAGAACCGTAGGCAAAGACCTCGGGCTTGCCCACGCTTTGGAACAAGGCGTGGTACTCGGCGGCGGCGGCCTGCTCGGTGGTGTCGCGCAGCGCACCGACCAGGCCTTGCCAGGGTTCTTGCAGCAGCGCGCCGGCTTCGGGGGCTTCGGTGACGGCGGTCTTGAACTGCTGCAGCAGGTTGGTGTCGGGCGGCGCCAGCCACAGCTGGGCCAGCAGGCCATACAGCTCGGCGCGGGCCAGCTCTTCGCTGCCGTCGGCGCTGCCAAAGATGACAGGGACGGCTTGAACCTGCTGGGGCTCGGCAGGCGTGCGGGTCTGGGGAGTGTCAGTTGACGTCATGGTGTTCACAAGTCGGTGATGCGCACTTCGCTCGGGTTGCTGTGCAGGTCGATGACGCGGCAGTCGCCGCACATCTTCAACCGCTCGGCCGCCGCGCCCTGGAAGGCGGAATGGCCTTGCAGCTTGGTCAGCATGTTCTGAATGGCCAGCAGCGTGCCAAAGGGCTTGCTGCATTTGACGCAGCGGTAGGGCTCCATCTCAGCCAGCACGCGCGGCGCCTTGCGCGCCTTGCCGCTGTCGGCCAGCCACAGGCGCGGCTGCAGCGTGATGGCGTCTTCAGGGCAGGTCTTGGCGCACAGGCCGCACTGCACGCAGTTTTTCTCGATGAACTTGAGCTGCGGCTTGTCGGGGTTGTCGGCCAGCGCGGCCTCGGGGCAGGCGCTGACGCAGCTCAAGCACAGCGTGCATTTGCTGGTGTCCACTTGCAGCGTGCCATAGGGCGAGCCGGCCGCTGGCAAGGCAATCTCGTCACGCGGCTGTGGTGCCTGCGCCATCAGGTGGTCGATGGCCAGGTCGAGCGTGGCGCGCTTGTCGGCCTGGGCGGCGAAGGAAGCCACGCGGGCCACGGTTTGCGCGGCCGGTGCACGAAGGGCTTGGTCCAGCGCTTCAAGGTCCCGGGCGTCCTGGGCTTGCACGATCTTGAAGTGCTGTCCGCTGTAGCCCAGCCCGCTCAGGATGGCTTGCCCCACCGCCATCTGTTCGGTCAGTGCCTGGCGGTATTCGGGCGCGTCGTCCGGCGTGCTCAGCACCCACACTTGGCTGGCGCCCTGCGCGATGGCGGCCAGCCACAGGTCCAGCCCCAGGCTGGCGGTGTGCCACACGGCCACCGGCAGCACCCGGGGTGGCAGGCCTTTCAA
>JAYUPP010000189.1:0-3862 GCA_043760045.1 Betaproteobacteria bacterium | reverse complement strand
TGCTGATGATGGGGTACTTGTCGACCCAGGTGGCCAGGATGTCGGTCCACTCGGCGGCGCTGAGCTGCAGGCCTTCTCCTTCCAGGTGGTAGACCTTGGAGCCGCCTGCGCCGTCTTTGTAGAACTCGCTGGCGGCGCAGTCCAGGCCCAGCGCGATCTGCTCGCCCGCGGTGTAGCCGGCCTTGTCGATGGCTTCCAGAATCAGCTGGATCGCCGCTTCGTGGCTGGCCACGTTGGGCGCAAAGCCGCCTTCGTCGCCCACGCTGGTGGGCATGCCCTTGGCGTCGAGGATCTTCTTCAGCGCGTGGAACACCTCAGCGCCGTAGCGCAGCGCTTCGCGAAAGGTGGGCGCGCCCACCGGGATGATCATGAACTCCTGCAGATCCAGGTTGTTGTTGGCGTGGGCGCCGCCGTTGATGACGTTCATCATTGGCACCGGCAGGCTCATGCGGCCCATGCCACCAAAGTAACGGTACAGCGGCAGGCCGCTTTCTTCTGCCGCGGCGCGGGCCACGGCCATGCTCACGGCCAGCGTGGCGTTGGCGCCCAGGCGGGCCTTGTTGTCGGTGCCGTCCAGGTCGATCAAGGTCTGGTCCAGAAAGGCCTGCTCGGACGCGTCCAGCCCCATCACCGATTCGCTGATTTCGGTGTTGATGTGCTCCACCGCGCGCAGCACGCCTTTGCCCAGATAACGGCCTTTGTCGCCGTCGCGCAGCTCGATCGCTTCGCGGCTGCCGGTGCTGGCGCCAGAAGGCACGGCCGCGCGGCCCATGGTGCCGCTTTCCAGCAGCACGTCGCATTCCACGGTGGGGTTGCCGCGGCTGTCCAGGATTTCCCGGCCGACGATGTCAACAATGGCGCTCATTCAATTCCTCTTTAGCTTGAATTTTTGGCAATGGGTGGTGGGTGTTGGGTGACCGGCGATCCGTGGTCGGCGGCTCAGACCGGCGCGTCCACGCCTTCGACCAACACCATGTTGAAGCACGCCGTGGCGCCGTGGCGCAGGGCGCGCGCTTTCACGTAGCCGGGGCTGTCGTACATCGCCTTCGCCGTTTCGAAGTCGGGGTAGCGCAGCACCGTCAAGCGCGGTGGTTTCCAATCACCTTCCAGCACCGCCATGCGGCCACCGCGCACCAGGTACTCGCCGCCAAAGGCCTTGACCACGTCGGGCGCTGCGGCCATGTAGTGCTTGAAGGCTTCAGGGTCGGAGATGTTGGATTCGACCACCAGGTAGGCAATGGGCATGGTCTGGGCTTTCTGTGGCTTGCAGGGTTCAGCAGCTGAAGTCGTTCTCGAGCAGTGGCTGCTGCTTGACCACGCGGTCCAGCGCCAGCAGTTGCTCCAGCAAGGCCTTCATGTGCTTCAAGGGCACGGCATTGGGGCCGTCGCTCATGGCGTTGGCGGGGTCGGGGTGGGTTTCCATGAAAAGCCCGGCCACACCCACGCCCACGGCAGCACGCGACAGCACCGGCACAAACTCGCGCTGACCGCCGCTGCTGGAGCCTTGGCCGCCGGGCAGTTGCACGCTGTGGGTGGCATCAAACACCACCGGCGCACCGGTCTCGCGCATGATGGCCAGCGAGCGCATGTCGGACACCAGGTTGTTGTAGCCAAAGCTGGCGCCGCGCTCGCAGGCCATGAACCGGTCTTCGCTCAAACCGGCCTCGCGCGCGGCAGCACGGGCCTTGTCGATGACGTTTTTCATGTCGTGGGGCGACAGAAACTGCCCCTTCTTGATGTTGACCGGCTTGCCGCTTTGCGCCACGGCGCGGATGAAGTCGGTCTGGCGGCACAGGAAGGCGGGCGTTTGCAGCACGTCCACCACGGCAGCGACTTGGGCCACTTCGGATTCGTTGTGCACGTCGGTCAAGATGTGCACGTTCAGGTCACGCTTGACCTTGGCCAGGATTTCCAGCCCACGCACCATGCCGGGGCCGCGAAAGGTGGTGCCGCTGCTGCGGTTGGCCTTGTCGTAGCTGCTCTTGAAGATGAAGGGGATGCCCAGAGCCGTGGTGATCTCTTTCAAGTGACCGGCCACGTCCATCTGCAGCTGTTCACTTTCAACGACGCAGGGGCCGCTGATCAGGAAAAAGGGCTGGTCGATGCCGACATCAAAGCCGCACAGTTTCATGCTGCTTCCTTCGCGGGTGCGTGGGCACGCCTGGCCCGCTGCTCCAGCGCCGCCTTGACGTAGCTGGTGAACAGCGGGTGGCCGCCCCAGGGCGTGCTCTTGAACTCGGGGTGGAACTGCACGCCCATGAACCAGGGGTGCTGGTCTTGCGGCAGCTCCACGATTTCAGTGAGCTTTTCGGTTTGCGTCAGCGCGCTGATCACCAAACCGGCCGCTTGCAGCTGGTCCAGGTAGTTGACGTTGGCTTCATAACGATGGCGGTGGCGTTCGGTCACCACGGGCCCGTAGATCTGGTGGGCCAGCGTGCCCAGCTTGACATCGGAACTCTGCGCGCCCAACCGCATGGTGCCGCCCAGGTCGGAGCTGGCGCTGCGCTTTTGAATGCTGCCGTCGCGGTCTTTCCACTCTTCGATGAGGGCAATCACCGGGTGCGGGCTGGCGGGCTCGAATTCGGTGCTGTTGGCACCGCCCAGGCCGGCCACATGGCGTGCGTACTCGATGGTGGCCACCTGCATCCCTAAGCAGATGCCCAGGTAGGGCACGCGGTGCTCGCGGGCGTATTGCGCGGCGACGATCTTGCCTTCGATGCCGCGTTTGCCAAAACCGCCCGGCACCAAGATGGCGTCGAAGCGCGCCAGTTGCGCCACCGATTCGGGTGTCAACGACTCGGCGTCGATGTACTCCAACTCGACTCGGGCGTGGTTGTGAATGCCGGCGTGGCGCAGGGCTTCGTTGAGCGACTTGTAGCTGTCCGACAGGTCGGTGTACTTGCCGCACATGCCGATCTTGACGCTGCTGGTGGGGTGTTCAACTTCGTGCACCAGCGCGTCCCAACGCCGCAGGTCGGTGGCCTTGGTCAGCAACTGCAGCTTCATGCAGATGAGCTCGTCCAGGCCCTGCTCGTGCAGCATGCGCGGCACCTTGTAGATGGTGTCGACGTCCCACATGCTGATCACGCCATGCGGTTGCACGTTGGTGAAGAGGCTGATCTTTTCGCGCTCGTCGTCGGGAATGGGCCGGTCGGCGCGGCACAGCAGCACGTCGGGCTGGATGCCGATCTCGCGCATCTTTTGCACCGTGTGCTGGGTGGGCTTGGTCTTGAGCTCGCCCGCGGCGGCAATCCAGGGCACGTAGGTCAGGTGCACAAAGGCGCTGTTGGTCGGCCCCAGTTTCAGGCTCATCTGGCGCACGGCTTCCAGGAACGGCAGGCTCTCGATGTCGCCCACAGTGCCGCCAATCTCGACGATGGCCACGTCGACATCGACCGCGCCGCGCTTGATGAACTCCTGGATTTCACCGGTCACGTGCGGGATGACCTGCACCGTCTTGCCCAGGTAATCACCACGGCGCTCTTTTTCAAGCACCGTCTTGTAGATCTGCCCGGCGGTGAAGTTGTTGCTGCGCTTCATCTTGGTGGTGATGAAACGCTCGTAGTGGCCCAGGTCGAGATCGGTTTCAGCACCGTCGTCGGTGACAAAAACCTCGCCGTGCTGGAAGGGGCTCATGGTGCCCGGATCCACGTTGAGGTAAGGATCGAGCTTGACGAGGGTGACCTTGAGGCCGCGCGATTCGAGGATGGCGGCCAGTGACGCGGCGGCGATGCCCTTGCCGAGCGAGGACACCACACCGCCTGTGACAAATACGAACTTGGTCATTGCATGCAGCACGCGCCGGTTTTGGCAGTGCTGAGGTGGAAAAGGTGAGTATATCGGCCGAGCTCGGCCGCCTGAT